>JBAYAG010000010.1:0-11725 GCA_041669885.1 Minisyncoccota bacterium
ATGGCGATTATTTTTTCTATATCATTTATCATCATTAAATGATAATAAGCGCCCGCTGATTTAGTATTAGCAGGTAAAGGCATCTTAACTAGATTGTTTACTACTGATTGATATTTTTCTATAACTTTAGAGAATTCTTCTTCATTAATCTCCTCTTCTTTTATCATATAATTACTCATTGTTAGTAGGTCTGTTCCAAGTATTTTTCTTAAGATCTCGGTTTCTTTATAGTATGAGTTTTTATATATACCTAAATCTCTAGAAATTGTATTTTTATCAATTTTAATAAAGTTTAGATCTTCTATTTTTGTTATTCCAGTGAATTCTTTTTGTGGAATTTCATTTAATGTTTTATTTATTATAGTATTCATAGTTTCTTCATCCATAGTGCCACTTACTGGTTGAGAAGCCATAATGTCAGACATTATATTTCTAGCCAACTTTTCTGTTGGGTTGAGTTTTTCATATTCATCGGACATGCTCTTGTCTTGTTCTATTATAATTGGGTCTATTTTATCATTCGGTGTTTCACCCTCTTTTGCTGTATTTGCTTTTGCTGGATCTCTTTGTTCTTTTATTTCTTGCCCATCTGTAGTTCCATCATCATCTGTATCTTTTTTGTTTGGGTTTGTACCATACAAAGTCTCAAGCCAGTCTGTTAGACCATCCTCGTCTGAGTCTGTATTGTTTTTTGTTAATGTAGAAAGAAAGACGGATTCTAAATTAGAATTATCTTGTTTTTTGGAATTAAAATCGATTGAACTAACTATTACAGCGATTATTATTATAACAATTGCTATAGAGAGTGCGATCAGAAAATTTTTTGATGGTAAATATTTACGATCGATTTTCATTATATTAGAATTATAACATTGTTTAAAATTAAATAAAACAATAGTTGTTTATAATTTATATTTTTGGAGTCCTTGACTCATGAGAGAATTAATATTTTTAAAATTTAATAAATATTAATTATTAAATTTTTCCAATCCCCTAGCTTTAGGTCTTCCGCGCGGACTTTTTCTGAGATTTTTAATTTGGTGAAAATTTTTTTAGGGTCTTTTCCATTTTTTACAAAAATATCTTTGAGATTTGCTATTAAAACCTTTCTTTTGTGAGCAAAACCCGCTTTTATAACTTCAAAAAAGGCTTCTTCTATTATCTCTCCAAAGAAATCTTTAGAAATATTGTCTATTAGGAGTATTGCAGAGTCTACCTTTGGTTCTGGAGAGAAATTTTCTTTACCAACTTTCATTATTTTCTTTGGTTCGCCATAACATTTAACACTTAAAGACAATAAACTCTCTTTTTCGTCTCTTGCTACTATTCTGTCGGCTATTTCCTTTTGTACCATAACTACGAGTTTACTTGGCTGTATTTTACCTTCTAAGAATTTCCTGAAGATTAAACCTGTTATATAGTAAGGGATATTGGCGATTAGCTTATAGGTTTTAGGTTCAAGTTTAAAGGAATTTAAGTCAACTTCTAAAACATCAACATTTATAAGTCTAAATTGTCCACTTTTTACTTCTTTTTCAAATTTTTCATTCAAAAAATCTATAAGACGGTCATCTTTCTCTATCGCTATAACTTTTGCACCTGTTTCAAGGATTTTTTCTGTGAGAGCTCCCTTTCCAGGGCCTATTTCAAGTATAATATCTGAAAAATTTACTTCCCCAGCCTTAATTATAGCCGTTAATGCTGTTTTTGACTTCAAAAAGTTCTGCCCGAGAGATTTTTTAGCTATGAGGTTTTCCATTTGTAGCTTAAATATACTATAGAATAGCTAAAAGTTGTAGGTGTTATAGATGTTGTAATTGTTGTAGTTGTTATATGTTTTGTATTTGTGTTATTTCTATACAGACGAGAATAATAATATAAAATTTTGCCAAGGCCTCTCCTTGGTACAAGTTTTTTGTGTTTGTATTTTCATCAGCGAGCGAAGCTGAGCGTTTTGAAAGCCTTACGGAGGGTAATTTTGTTTGTATTATCACTAGCGAGCGAGTTTTCTCTTTTTAAAACCATTTCGCAGCGCGACGGCGCGAGAATAGCAGATTTCTAGCAAGAAATCATGCGCGGTTTTAAAAAGAGAAAACGAGCGAGTCTTTACCATTCGAGATACACAATCTTCTCCCTATATTCAAACTTCTCTTCTTCTAAGAAATTATTATCAAAATCTGCGAAGAAACTTGAAGGTGGACACATTTGTTGTGAACCGAAAATTGTTCTCATTTCTGCACAAGTTAAGAACAACTTCTTTCTTGCTCTGGTAAGTGCCACATAAAAAAGTCTTCTCTCTTCCTCCATTTCTTCTGGAGTCTTTTCATCTTTTCCTACTGGCTGATGTGGAAATAAATCTTCCTCAAGTCCTGTAATAAAAACATAATCAAACTCTAAACCTTTTGAAGCATGAACTGTCATAAGCTTTACTGCTTTTTCATTTTTTTCTAGTGTGTCCTGGTCGCTCGTCAGTGCACATTCTTCTAAAAGTTTTTCTATTCCTTCTGTTTTTGGTAGATGATCATATTTAATAGCAAGGGTTGCAAGTTCTCTCATGTTTTCTAGTCTTTCTTTATCTTCATCATCCCCTCTCTGTAATTCAATCTCAAGACCACTTTCTTTTATTATAAATTTAATAACTTCAGATGGTTTCTTCTCTTCTGTTTCTTTTTTAATTCTTTCTAATAAATTAAAAAAAGAATTAACTTTTTCTTTTACTCCGAGCGGTAGTGAGTCCTTTTTACCTTCTAATATTTTTAATACTGTAACTTTTCCTATTCCTCTTGCTGGAACATTTATTATTCTTTTTATATCACTTAGACTTTCTGGATTTACTGATGCACGCAAAAAAGATAAAATATCTTTTACTTCTTTTCTGTCAAAGAATTTTGTTCCTAAAACCTGATAAGGAACACTTTCGGATAGAAAAGATTCTTCAAGTACACGAGATTGAAAATTAGCCCTATAAAGAACAGCAATTTCTCTAGGATCAACTCCTTTTTCTATAAGTTCTTTTGATTTTTTAGCGATAAACCTAGATTCTTCTCCCTCATTTAATGCTTTAAGAAAAGATACTTTGTCCCCTTCCTCATTCTCTGTAAAAAGATTTTTTTCTTTTCTAATTTTATTTTTCTTTATAACTTCATTTGCTACTGCAATGATTGTTTTTGTTGAACGATAATTTTGTTCAAGCAAAATAACTTTTGCTTCAGGATAATCTTCCTCAAAACTCAAAATATTTTGAATATCAGCACCACGCCAGCTATAAATACTTTGATCCATATCACCCACTACACAAACATTTTTATATTTTTGTGCAAGAAGTCGAACCGTCATATATTGAACTTTGTTCGTATCTTGATATTCATCTATATGAATGTATTTCCAAAGATTTTGATATTTTTCTAAAACTTCTTTATGATTTTTTAATAAAAAATATGTTTTTGAAAGTAGGTCATCAAAGTCTAATGCTTTTTCTTCTCCAAGTTTCTTTTCATATAGTGGCCAAACTTTTCCGACAACAGCTTGTAATGTGAAACCATTTTTATCAGAACCAATCGCATAATTTTCTGGAGTGTTTAAATCTCCTTTTTCTCTTGAAATAATATTTAAAATTTTGTTTGGTTCAAATTGCTTGGGGTCTATATCTAGAGATTTTAAGCAATCTTTTACAAGTTTAGAAGAATCGCTTCTGTCCATAATACTAAAATTTCTTGTGAAGTTTAGTAACTTGCTGTTTTCTTTTAGTATGAAAACCCCGAGTGAGTGAAAAGTGCTAACAAACGGTTTTTTGGACATGAAGATTGGAAGGTTGAGGTTCTTATCTTCATGAATTATCTTTTCTACCCTTTCTCGCATTTCTTTTGCTGCCTTGTTAGTAAAAGTTATTGCTAAGATATTCTCTGGTGAAACACCTTCTTTGATAAGATGTAAGATTCTATGTGTGATTGTTTTAGTTTTTCCGGCTCCTGCTCCAGCAATTATTAAAACCGGCCCATCTTTTTGTAAAACAGCTTCTTTTTGTTTATCATTTAATCCTTCTAAATGTTGCATATTGCTAAGTATAACAGGTAATATTTGATAAATACTAATTTATATTTTTATCTATATTTATTAATGTATTTTTACACTGTTGATAATGATATTGACTATCTTTGCTCAAGTGCTACCATTATATAAGTACAGAAAAAGACAGACAAACTTTAATAAATGGCTTAACAAAGCCGTTTTGATTTCAGAGATACAGAAATACCCTTAAAAAATAATCTTATTTTCAAAAAAACTATCATAAATGACCTTAAAAGAGGATCTAAATCCGAAGGTCAATCCATAAAGTCTTTATTATTAGCTATTTATACACAATGGTTTGTTGTTTTATTGGCTGTTTTTCTTACACCAGTGATTACAAATGCGGGTGTTTTTTCTTTTATTTCTGATTTTGTTTCTGAAAAGACTTTAAAAAACGAGAAAATAGCTGAACCTGTTTTTAATTCACAAAATATGCCTTTACTTCAAAGTGCTGTTAATTTTGATTTGTCTGGAGCAATTGGTGGTGGAGATATTACAATAGTTGATAATCAAGCTTTGGTTTCTGAGAGTGGTCCATCTGGTACTCTTGCGGACATAAGTGATACTGTAAGTACCGGACAAATAAGTAAATACGTTGTTAGAAAAGGAGATACTTTATCTGGAATTGCACAAATGTTTGGTGTCTCTACAAATACTATTGTTTGGGCAAATGACGTAAGTGTTAAAAGTCTAAAAGAAGGTCAAGTTCTTGCTATTTTGCCTGTATCTGGAACGATACATACAATTTCAAAAGGTGATACTTTAAGTTCTATTGCTAAGAAATACAAAGCTGATTCTGAAGAAATTATCAAATTTAATAATCTTGAAGAAGGAGTAATTTTATCTCTTGGTGATACATTGGTTATTCCAGACGGAGAAGGGTCAATAAGGGTTAGTGGCACATCAAAGACTACAAGTTCTTCAAATCCATATAGAGGGGGAAGTGGCCCTTCATACGAAGGTTATTATATTAGACCTGTTATAGGAGGAGTAAAAACACAAGGTATACACGGTTATAATGGTATAGATATTGCTGCGGCTCGTGGTTCAAATATGTTGGCTTCAGCTTCTGGTGAAGTTATCATAAGTAGATCATCTGGTTGGAATGGAGGTTACGGTAATTATATAGTTATCTCTCACGGAAATGGAACACAGACACTTTACAGCCACTTAAGCGGAACTTTAGTTTCTGAAGGTTCTTATGTCGTTAAGGGTCAAGTTATAGGATCTATGGGTAATACTGGTAAAGTTATACCGGCTAGAGGTGGTGATGGTACTCATTTGCACTTTGAGATTAGAGGTGCAAAAAATCCTTTCTAGACTATCGCAGACTTCACGCGGACTTAATACTGACAAGACGCGGAAAAATACATAAACAATAAAAAATAAAATAGACGGTTCGCTTCGCGAACCGTCTATTTTATTTTTATTTTTTATTAAATTAGTAATTTTGTTTTGGTCTATATTGTAGGGCTTCTAATATATGATTTGTGTTTATGTTCTCACTATTTTCAAGGTCTGCTATTGTTCTCGCAAGTTTAATGACTCTATGATATGCACGTGCTGAGAGGTTTAATTTCTTGGCTGAAGAATTTAGTATTTCTTTTGCCTTGTCCTCTAAATTTGAAAGTTTATTTATATCCTTTGCTCCCATTTCACTATTTGTTTTTATCTTTCCTTTTGTATCTTCAAATCTTTTCTTTTGAATATCTCTTGCTTTTATTATTCTATTCTTGATATCAGGGTTTTCTTTTTTAGAATTTTCTTTTTCTCCTAATTTATCATAATTAATTTGTGAAACTTCTACCCACATATCTATTCTATCTACTATCGGTCCTGAAATTTTTCTTTGATATCTTAACAAATCTGTCGGTTTACAAATGCACTCTTTGTTCTTTGAACCAAAGTTTCCACAGGGACAAGGGTTCATTGCTGCTATTAAAATAAAATTTGCTGGAAAATTTTGTGTTCCTTTTGCTCTTGATATACTTATTTCTCCTTCTTCAAGTGGTTCTCTGAGAGCCTCAATCACTTTTTTGTCGAATTCTGGAAACTCATCTAGAAACAATACTCCACCATGTGCGAGTGTTACTTCTCCAGGTTTTGGTACTGATCCTCCACCAACGAGTGAAACATATGAAGAAGTATGATGCGGTGAACGAACTGGTGGTTTTGAAATAATATCTTTTCTAAGTGTTCCTGCAACTGAGTGTATTGAGGTTATTTCTAATATTTCATCAAAAGAAAGTGGTGGAAGAATGTATGAAAAAGCTTTTGCGAGCATTGTCTTTCCTGTACCTGGAGGCCCATACATTGCTATATTATGTTTTCCAGCAGCAGCAATTTCTAGTCCCCTTTTTGCTGTTTCTTGACCTTTTATTTCACTAAAATCTTTTTCTATTTCTTCATCCTCTAAAATAATTTCTGTTTTTGGTTGAATTTGTAATTTTTTTATAATATTTTTTATATCAGATTTATTTTGAAAATCTTCTTCTCTAAAAGATGAACTTTTTGTGTTAATTATTCTTGTATTTAAATGATTTATTATTTCTTTTAGATTTTCTGCTCCATATATATCAATATTTGAAATCAAAGCTGCTTCATTGGCATTTTCTTTTGGTAAAAATACTTCTTTAAAACCTTTTGATTTGGCTTCAGCGACAATTGGTAATACCCCATTTATTTTTCTAAGTTTTCCATCTAAAGATAATTCTCCTAAAAAAAGTTTTTCTTTTGGATCAAATTTGATATCTTGACTTGCGAGTAAATATGCAAGTGATATTGCAACATCAAAAGCTGGCCCTTCTTTCTTTATATCTGCTGGAGCAAGGGATACAACGACTTTTTGATTTTTACTTTTTGGAGAATCATACCCAGAATTTTTTATGGAAGCGGAAACTCTGTCTTTTGACTCTTCTACACCTTTATCTGGTAATCCGACTATGGTAAAAGCGTTTAATCCTTTTGAAAGGTCAATTTCTACATCAATTATTTTTGCACCAAGACCAACAGTTTGAGCACTATACGTTTTTGCGAAAGACATTTATCCGAGAAAATTATTTACTAATAAATAAGTAATTTAGCGACGTTAAATCACTTCTTAAAATTTACTTTTATCTACAAGGTTTTTTATACTTACTTGCATTTTAATGCATTAGTAAATAATTTTAGCGGATGATAGATTAGATAATTTAAAACTAAATTTATTATACAGTAAATATTATTATTAATAAATAAAAAATGAGGAGACCCCTTTTTGAATTCCTAAGGGCTCACCTCATTTTTTTAATTTTTCTTTTTGTTCGCTTTAAGTCAGCGTGAAGTCCGCAATATTCCGCGTCTAATCCGCGAAAGTCTACTTCGCGTGTTCAATACAAGTTCTTGCTGATGGATTTGCATCAAGTCTATCTTCTGGTATTTCTTCTCCTCCTACTTCACAAATACCATATGTTCCATCTTCTATTTTTTTCAATGCAATTTTAATATCGTTGTATTGTGGTTCTAATTCACGAACTATTCCTTGATTCTCTTCAAAACTTTCCATTTCATCAGCCACTTCATTTGCATCAGCACCTGCAGAATCCATATCTGTTTCTACTGCTTCCCAATCTTTTGGATTTGAAGGATTCTTTCTGGCTATTTCTTTCATTTCACTTTCTACTAAAGAAAGCTCTTTTTCTAATTTCTCCTTGTATTTTTTTGTGTCTATCATAATAGATTAATTCTAACAAAATATATATATCAAGTAAACAGGCACTATTATTGAACTACGGATATCTTATTGGTTCTATTGATTATTTCTCTTAATGTGTTGACATTTGTTGTTATTACAATGGTTTCATCATTTATTATGGAATATAAAAATATTATTTCTCCAGAAGAATTTTTTACTACTCTACAGTCTTTATTACTGAAGAAAGCATCTTGGAATTTTTTGATTTCTATACCATAGTTTTGTGTTGCAGTATCCTCAGATCTGAGGTCAAAAATTTCTTTAAAATCTTGCCATAAGTTTGTCTCCCAAGATAACATTCCAGAGTAAGCTATATCGTATGAACCAAATTTTAAAATAAGAAACTTTTGGTTACCATTAAAATTGTGCATACCAAACATATATTGTGTTTGGAGAGTTCGTTGTATTTCTAGCGGAGTGGATGTTTTTATAAGTTTTAAAAAATTTGCCGATGTAATAATCGTTTCCTTTTCATCTTCCCCTTCTGTTAGATAAAAGTTTTTTATTTGTCCTAGCTTTGTTGATGATTGACTCACTCTTTCTTTTAAAGTTGTATTTATCCTATTTAAATTTAAATCCTTAATGTTAATTTTTTCTGATAAGTCTGTTGTTATTAAAGTTTTTTCGGTATTTTCTTCTGTTACAACATTGTCGTTATATTCTCTATTTAATAATACATAAGGAATCGCGATGGCCAAAATACCCCCTATGATAAATATTGAACCTGCAATGATTAGTGTTTTATTTAATTTTGTTTTTTTAATTTCTGATTCTATATCTTCCTCTCTAGATTTTCTTAACATTTTATTGCTCTCTGCAATAGCCATATTGATTGATGAAATATGGCCAGATTTTATGGTATTTTCTGCGTCACTCTTATATGTTCTTATTATTGGTTTTATTATTTTAGGTGATTCGGTTGTTTCATTTTCTTCTATACCAAAATCTTTTAGAGATTTTACTCCTTCCAAAGGAATTTTAACTTGTTGTCCTGACGTTATTTTTTCTGAATTATCAGTATTTATATAAGTTGAAAGCTCGTCGTTTATAGCTTCTTTTAATTTGTTATCTATATTGTTTTGTTCTAACTGTTTTTCTTCGTCCATTTTTAAGGTAATAAATTATTAAATTATTATACTAAAAAAAGCTGGTTTTGTCCTCAATTCTTTAGACAAAACCAGCTTTGATTTAGTTTCCTTATATTTTAGGAGCTTCTGTCGGATTTATCGGGGTTGCTGGTGGTACAGGTGGAGCTGGAGGAGTTTTTCTTTTAATAAAGTCTGGTGCAACAGCTTTTATAGATAATGCGATTCTCTCTCTTTCATCTACACCCTTTACTATTACAGGAACTTTATCTCCTACTTTTAAATATTCAGCTACATTGTCTATTCTAAAAGGAGCTATTTCTGAGACGTGTACAAGTCCATCAGTGTCGGGAGCGATATTTACAAAAGCACCAAAAGCCTCAACTCTCATAACTGTTCCTTCATATTTTTCACCCGCTTTATATTCATGGGTCATTGCTTCAATGATGTCTCTGGCTTTCTCTGCAGAACCATTTTTACCCGTTACATATACTGTTCCATCGTCTTCTATATCTATTTCTGCATCTGTTTTTTCTTTTATACCTTTAATAGTTTTTCCTCCTGATCCTATTACTCCTCCAATCTGATCTTGTTTTATTTTAATAACTAAAATCTTCGGAGCATTTATAGAGATATCTTTTCTTGGTTCTGGAATAGCTTTTGTTATCACATCAAGAATCTGGAGTCTAGCAATTTTTGCTTTTTCAAAAGCCACAGCAAGTGCTGGTATTGGTATACCTGCAACTTTTACATCCATTTGTATTGCTGTAATACCATCTGTTGTTCCTGCTACTTTGAAGTCCATATCTCCATAGTGATCTTCTGGACCTTGAATATCTGTAAGAACTTTATAGTTTCCTTCTTTGTCCATCATAAGTCCTGAAGCTATACCTGCTACTGGTCTTTTTATTGGTACTCCTCCATCCATAAGAGCAATAGTTGAACCACAAACGGATCCCATTGAAGTTGAACCGTTTGAAGAAAGTGCTTCAGAAACTAGTCTTATCGTATATGGGAAGTCTTCATTTTTAGGAATCATCGGAAGAAGTGCCTTTTCTGCAAGAGCACCGTGTCCTATCATTCTTCTATTTGTTCCTCCCATTCTTCCTGTTTCACCTACTGAAAATGGTGGAAAGTTATAGTGGTGCATAAACTTTTTTGCGTTTTGTTTGTCCTCCATTCCTTCTATAGTTTGTGCGTCTTTCGGTCCTCCAAGTGTAAGTACTGAAAGCACGTGTGTTCCTCCTCTAAAGAATATTCCTGAACCATGAAGTATTGGAGAAATACCTCCTGCTTGTGCAAAAAGTGGTCTAAGCTCATCTATTCCTCTACCATCTGCTCTTCTGTCGTTTTTTAAAACTTGCTCATGTATCATATTGTCTACTTTTTCTTCAAAAAGATGTTCAGCAAATTTTGATTCATTTTCTGGAAGGGTTTCTTTTGCAAGGGTCATCCATTCGCTCATTATTTCTCCTATTTTTGAACCTCCAGGAATTCCACTCATAACGAAGCTTTCAAGTTTAGGTTCTATTTTATCTAAAAATAGTTTGGTTATTGATTCTGGCATTACAGGCTCTGGTATAGAAACTTTTGCAACTCCTATTTGTGAGATTATCTCTTTCTGCCAAGCGTTTATTTTTTCTATTTCTGAAGATGCGAGGTTTAATGCTTCTACGACGAGTGGTTCTTGAACTTCATCTCCTGCAAGCTCTATCATATTTATATTTCCGTCTTTTCCACAAGCAATAAGCTCAAGTTCATAAGCTTCATTATCTCTTTCTACATAAGTTGGATTAAGCTCAAAACCATCATTTTTATGTTTTGCTACTCTTATAGCACTTGCTGGTCCATTGAAAGGAATTTTTGAAACCCCAACTGCAAGTGATGCAGCAATAACTCCGAGTACATCTGGATCATCTTGATCTAGTGAAAGTACTGTAATAACAACTTGTATTTCATTTCTTATCCATTGATCAAAAAGTGGTCTGATGGTTCGGTCTACTATTCTTCCAGAAAGTATAGCTTCATCGGATGGTTTACCTTCTCTTCTTGTGTATCTAGAGCCAAGGATTTGTCCTGTAGCATAAAACTTTTCTTCGTAGTCAACTGTTAAAGGGAAAAAGTCTCCCCCTTCTTTTGCATTCTTTGACATGACTGCAGTTGCTAGAATGGTTGTAGCACCATATTTTAGCATTACTGAACCATGAGCGTTTTCTACTAAATCATTGAACTCGGCGGTTAATGTTTTTCCACAAAGTTCCATAGAAAATTCTTTTTTTGTCATATTGTTTTGTATTTTTTGAAAAGGTGAGGCCTTAAATCTTTAAAAAGACGTCTCCTTGGAAAAAAATAACTAATATTAAGTTTGATTTTTAGATTTTAGATAAGAACGGCGTTCCGATCTATCTATCCAAAAACCAAACATTACTAATAAAGGCGGAAAATTGATTACAATTTTCCGCCTTTATAGTATCACGAATGATAATTTTTGTTTAGTTTAAGAATAAATAAACACATTCAATTTGTTTTAAAAAATTTAATCAATTTCTTGTGGCGAGTCTGGATTATAACCACCCGCTCTCTCCCAATCAATAGGAATAACATTTTTAACCTCTCCTGTAGCTTCGTCTATTTCAATAATTGTATCCTTTATATGCCATTGCTTATCAATTTTAAGAGTTTTTCTAAATAGCTCTGCTATTTCTTTATTCTTTTGTGCAATAGTTTTCATCATAACTCCAATCTGATCTGCAGTATACTTACCAGATTTTTTCATACTTTTCTCAAAATTTCTTCCAGATAAACCCTCTATTTTGCCCATTAATAAATAACTTCCGTC
>JBAYAG010000011.1:0-11685 GCA_041669885.1 Minisyncoccota bacterium
AGGTCACTGTGGGGTGTTCTTCGTTTTTAGAAATTCCTAGAAAGAAAGTTATGAGATTGAAAGGTTGTCATACTCGCTTTCGACCAGCTATTCCTAGATGAGTTCTTTCGAGAAGAGGTTTTATGCTTAAAGAAATTGTCGATCCTGGTGAACAAAATCGTGATCAAGGACTTGATACAGACTTGGATTTTGTTGAAGTATCTGAAGTTGGTGGTATAAATGATTAATTTTAAGGGGAGGGTTGTAAAAAACCAACCCCTTTTTTTATTGTTTAAAAAAGCTTTTTGTTGTATTGTATAAAAATGAATTTTCATATAATCACATTATTTCCAGACTCTTTTGGCTCATATTTAAATGAGTCAATTTTGGCACGCGCAATTAAAAATAAAAAAATAAAAGTTAGTTTTTTTAATCCACGTGATTTTGTGAAAGTTCCTAAAAGTCAAAAAAATAAAGACAAACCTTATAAAAGAATTGATGATATTCCTTATGGTGGTGGTCCCGGTATGGTAATGCAGGTAGAGCCTATAGTGAAAGCTGTTGAGAAAGCTTTAGTGAGTGTAAAGTCAAAAGTTAAAAGTGGAAAGAAAATCAAAATAATTTTTCTTTCTCCAGATGGTAAACAGTTTGATACACAATATGCAAAAGATTCTGTAAATAAATATACAGACATTATCGTTATTTGTGGAAGGTATGAAGGGATTGACGAAAGAATAAATAAAATATTTAAAACAGAAAAAGTAACTGTTGGTCCTTTTGTACTTACTGGAGGTGAACTACCTGCTATGATTATGATAGATTGTATGGCAAGACAAATAGAAGGTGTGCTTGGAAACTTTTCTTCAAGAGAAGAAGAACGTGTTTCTAGTAATGAAGTTTATACAAGACCAGAAATATTTAAATATAAAAATAAAAATTATAAAGTTCCAGAAGTGTTGCTTTCGGGAAATCATAAAAAAATTGATGAATGGAGGGCACAAAATGCAAGTTAAAAGTAAAAAGTTTAAAGTCTATAAAGTAAAAATTGAATGTTTATATCTCCCTCATCCTGCGAGCAGAATAAATAAAGATAAAATTAAATTAGAAAAAAGTTTAAAAAGACTTCATTAAATGAAAGTTTGACTATAAAATAAGTTTGTTGTAACTTTATTAATGGAAAGTGTTTTGTTTAAACAGTAGGGAGTTTTTTATGAAAGTCTTGTTTGTTTGTCATTCAAAAGATGATGCTGTTCAATTGTGGTATGCTTCTGGGAGTCATCTCGGTCATACTTTTGAACATCTGGTCATTACCTCAATCGATGATTTGTTGGGTAAAATCCCTGAGATTCAGCCCGACCTTGTTGTCGTGAGTTATAATGTTGGTAGCAACTTATATTCGGGTGTGGATGTTGCCTTGGTTATGCAAGAGTATTTTCCTAACATTACGTTGGCTGAAAATACTTGCACAATTGACGAGTCTTTTCATCACCGTGATGTCGGGGTTGACTTCAATGTTCAAGGTGATCCAGAACGTCTTTTTCAGTTGATTAAGAGTGTAGTAGTATAAGACTACATAAAACCGTTAAGTTTCGGCTTGGCGGTTTTTCTATGATACAATATGAAACATGTTACAGAAGGAAGCATTAGAAATATTAAAAATGGGATACAACTGCTATATAACTGGTGCCGCTGGTAGTGGTAAGACGCATCTTTTAAATGAGTATGTTAAGTTTCTTAAACAAAAAGGTGTAGATGTCGGTATTACTGCATCTACAGGTATTGCTGCAACTCACATGGGTGGCACGACCATACATTCTTGGTCTGGGCTCGGTATTCGTGATGAGCTTACAGAATATGACCTTGAAGATCTAGAAAGTAAAAAATATATTTACGAAAGATTTAAAAATACAACAGTTCTTATAATAGATGAAATATCAATGCTCCATCACTTTCGCCTTGACCTTATAGAAAGAATTGCACGACATTTAAAAAGAAATCAACTTCCTTTTGGTGGTATGCAGATTATCCTTTGTGGAGATTTTTTTCAGCTTCCTCCGGTTTCTAGAATGGGAGAAAAGGAGTCTCATTTCTCATATAAATCAGAAACTTGGAAAAAGCTAGATTTAAAGATTTGCTATTTAGAAGAACAATATAGGCAAAAAGATGCAAACTTTTTAAAAATTTTAAATGATATTCGTAGAAATTGTATAAGTGATGAAACTCGTGAATGTTTAAAATCTAGACATAATAAAGTTTTAGATTGTGCGATAGAACCTACAAAGCTTCATACTCATAATATAAATGTGGATACGATAAATGATTGTGAGTTGAACAAATTAAAAGGAGAAATGGTTACTTATACTATGGAAAGCAAAGGAAGAAAACCCTTGGTTGAAGCATTGAAAAAAAGTTGTCTAGCTCCAGAAATACTTAGATTAAAAATTGGAACAAAAGTAATGTTCGTAAAAAACAATTTTGAACAAGGTTATGCAAATGGAACTCTTGGTAAAGTTGTTGAGTGTTCTGTTTTTGGTCCAAAAGTCATGCTTCTTTCTGGGAAAATAATTAATGTAGAAAAAGTTACTTGGATGGTAGAAGAGGAAGGAAAATTAAAAGCACAATTAACTCAGTATCCTTTGCGTTTGGCATGGGCTATCACCGTTCATAAAAGTCAGGGTATGAGCTTGGATGCTGTTGAAGTTGACCTTTCAAAATCTTTTGAGAGAGGTATGGGATATGTTGCACTTTCTCGTGTAAGAACTTTAGAAGGACTTAGGATTCTTGGGCTAAATGAAACGGCTCTCAAAGTTCGCGATGATGTGATGGAATTTGATGAAGAACTTAAGGAGATGTCTGTAGAAGATAAGAGGTGGTTCAACTCCCTTGATGATAAGGAAATAAAAGAAAAACAGGCGAAATTTTTTGCAAAAATTTCGCCACCAGAAGGGACTCCAATAAATAAAAAGAAAAAAAGTAGAATATCTCCGATACAGGAAACAAAAAACATGCTTGAACAGGGAATGGGACTAAAAGAAATTTTAGAAATCAAAGGGGTAAAAATAGGAACAATACTTGAACACATTGAAAAAATATTGAAAGAAAATCCAGATCTAGATATTTCTCATTTAAAGAGTGAAGTTCCAGCAGGGAAGTTTAAAAAAGCATGGATGACATTCTGTGAACTTTATAGTGAAAATAGAGATTATCTACTTGCACCTGTACGAAACAAGCTTGGTGATAGTTTTACTTATGAAGAATTAAGAATTGTGAGACTTTTTGTAAGAAAGTCTTAAGACATTTCTAACATTGACTTTTATTGTATTATATGCTAGTATTAATATTGGAGTATCGAATGGGAGTTTGAAACCGATCTTTTACAGTAGTAGTAATGAAAGGAGAAAGTATGGCTTCAAAACAAGAAACAACGTTGCTTTTCAAAGTAGCGATGTTTTTACTGGTTTTTGCTTTTATCATCATCGTGGTGGCATTTTTCGGCCCGAATAAGGCAGGAAAATCTATACAGGTTGCAAAATCTGTGACTACGGCGAAAGTCGTGGAGAGAAAGGGAGTTATTCCGAGCCGGGTGGTTCGTGATGTTGGTGATACAGAAAACTCAAATTCAAATGGTGCTGTGAACATGAAGCTCGACCTTGGTGGTATGAGCTTTGATCTCAAAAACTCAAAGTAAGGAGAACAAAGATGAAGAAGATGTTTAAGGTTTTGTTGGTGGTGCTGACCTTTTCGGTGCAGTGTGTGATGGCTTCGACGGAGTCTTCTCAGATTATCGTCCCGTCGATCACTGTATCGCAAGTTAACCCCTTATGGATGGTGTCGTCAAAAGACGCCCTGACCTCGTATGCGATCAGTCAGGTGAGTCGGGGTATTGTCCAGATTTGGACGGCGACCTCGGTTTACGGGGAGAGCTTCACAAACGATGTTTACTGCGAATTGTCTTCGAGCGAACGCAGTGATGCTTTCAAGGTTCTCGACTTGTTGAAACAACAACAGCTCTACTTTTCGGTCGCAAGGCCGGACGTGGATGAGATCAATTCGTACATTGGCCTCTATAACAAAGATGGTTGGTGTATGTTTTATGGTTGGGGTTATGGAAATCTTTTGAAAGATGAAATGGGGAACTGGTTTCCTCCGGCTAGTCTTTTGAAGTTTGAGAGTCACCTTAACTGGGAGATTCCGATTTACGTCGGCGAGGGGGTCTACAATGCAAAAGTTATTTTGCGTGATGAGAACAGCAACGTGATTAATACCAAGTGGCTTGATGTCAGTGATAGCTACGTTGTTTACAGTAGAGATTTTGCTGGTCAAAACGGTGAAATCCTTGTGATGATCGAAGGTGGTAAATCCATCGTCGCTAGTCTAAAGGATGACAAGGTCTATGAAGTCGTTGGAGTTCCGGCAAAAATTGATACCTCGATTGACGGAGTTATCCGGTTTGATACCAACGCCTCAAAACTCGTGGTTAACCCCAAGAGTTACGAAGGCTACGGTGATTCACCGCTTGTTCGGGGAACTTTTACCGAAAAAATGTGGTTTACGCTTAGCGCGGCAACCATGGAAGGTGAGATTCCTCTTGGTGTTTGGTATCGGAATGTTGAGACGTCGTCTGTTGATGATTGGCAGTATCTGCCGGTTAGCAACATAACGATTGATTTTGGCAACAACACCGAAACTGGCAATATCGACATTCCGATCGGTATGCCCGGTACATACGAGTTCCGTTTCGATTGGAAGTTCTTCGGGCCGCGTCCGATCGATTATTACTACGATAGCGGGAATGGCAGTAGTGGTGGCAAAGGGTAAAACCCTCTAGCCAAAAACAACCGGTTGAGTATGTTTCGCATTCGCGAAATACTCAACCGGTTTTACTTTAGCGAAAGTATGTCGCGCACCGTCCATTAAGGCGCGACGCAAATAAAATAGAAAATTTCCTTTGATGAGTTATTTTTTGTAAAAAAGTCATTTTTATGTTTAAATGTAATCTCATGAAAAATATTCGTAATTTTAGTATCATAGCCCACATAGACCATGGTAAATCTACCTTGGCTGACAGGATGCTTGAAATAACAAATACTATAGAAAAGCGTAAAATGATGGCCCAAGTGCTTGATAATATGGAGCTTGAAAGAGAGAGAGGTATTACTATTAAGATGCAACCTGTTCGTATGAAATGGCACCTAGAAAGTGAGGAATATATTATGAACCTTATTGATACTCCTGGCCATATAGACTTCTCCTACGAGGTTTCTAGAGCTCTAAAAGCCGTAGAGGGCTCTATATTACTTGTTGATGCTACTCAAGGGGTTCAAGCTCAAACTTTGACGACCTTAAATATGGCACGAGAATCTGGTTTAGTTATAATCCCCGTTGTTAGTAAAATAGATTCTCCACTTGCTAAAGTTCATGAAGTAAAAGAAGAGATAGCGGAACTTTTAAATATTGATGAAAGTGAAATACTTGAAGTATCAGGAAAAACAGGTGATGGTGTAGAAGAATTATTAAACCAAGTTATAAAAAAAATACCTGCACCAAGAGGTGAATCTGGAGAGGAAAATTATCAGTTACAGATAGATGAAAAATCTTTTAGAGCTTTGGTTTTTGATTTTAAATATTCAAATCATAGTGGTGTTACTGTTTTCGTTCGAGTATTTAATGGACAAGCGAAGAAAAATTCACCTCTTACATTTAAAGTTTCTGGAAAATCTTTTGTTGCATCAGAAGTTGGTATTTTTTCTCCATCAGAAGTTGCGGTGGATACATTGTCCGCAGGAGAGATTGGATATATTATAACTGGAATAAAAGAGTCTGATATCGCATCTGTTGGTGATACTATTTCTCACATGAGCGATACACAACCACCTCTTCACGGATATTTTAAACCCTCACCAGTTGTCTGGGCATCTATTTATCCAGAAGGAGCTGATGATTTTGCAATGCTCAAACTTGCTTTAGGAAAACTTAGACTTTCTGATTCTTCTTATACATTTGATGAAGAAACCTCAGGAACTTTAGGAAGAGGATTTAGATGTGGATTCTTGGGAATGCTTCATTTAGAAATTATTGTTGAAAGATTAAGAAGAGAATTTAATTTAGATCTTATTGTTACAACTCCAAGTGTTAATTATGAAGTAACTTTTACCAATGGGAAAAAAGAAATGATTTTTTCTCCATCACTTTTTCCCGAAGATCATATGATTTCTAAAATAATGGAACCTTGGGTAAGAGTAAGAATCATTACACCAGGACAATATATTGGAGCTATTATGCAACAGCTTTATGATCATGAGGCTGTGATAGGTGATGCAGAAAGTTTTGGTGATAATAGGACATCACTTACACTTGAAATGCCACTTCGTGAACTTATGAGAAACTTTTTCAATGAACTTAAAAGCATAACTTCAGGTTATGCATCAATCTCTTATGAAGCAATGCCTATGAAAGAAGCTGATGTGGTAAAAATGGAAGTTATAGTAGCAGATGAAGTGGTTCCAGCTTTTTGTAAAATAGTTGCAAGAAGAAGAATGCAAGAAGAAGCTGACCAAACCGTTGATAAACTTCAGGGGGCAATAGACAGGACATTATTTAATTTTAAAATTCAAGCAAAGTCTGTAGGAAGGATACTCGCTTCAAGATCTGTTTCTGGTATGAAGAAAGATGTTACAGATTATCTTTATGGAGGTGATATTACTAGAAAAATGAAACTTAGAGAGAAACAGAAGAAGGGTAAAAAGAGGATGAAAGCAGAAGGAAAGGTGAATATTACTCAAGATGTGTTTTTGAAAATGATGAAGAATGATTAACTTTCGCGGACTTCACGCAGACTTAATGCGGACTAGACGCGGAAAATAAAAGACGAGGTGAGACCTTAAGAATTCAAAAAGGTGTCTCCTCGGTTTTTTAAAATTGTATTATCACTAGCGAGCGAGAGTTCTCCATTTAAAAACCTTACGGAATTGTATTATCATAGCGAGCGAAGCCCCACCTTCTGAACGAGTTAGCGTAGCAATCTTAGAAAATCAATGAGATTTTTAGAAAAATTTAGTTGGCTTCAGGAACGAAGTGACTTATAAATTTTTCGTATGAAAATAGAATATGATTTTCAAGATTATGTAGCGCTTTAGTGAAGAAAGTGGGGCGAGCGAGCCTTTACTGCCAGAATGGCGAATAAGCCAAAACCATACTTAATATGATAAGCACCGCTACTATTGACCAAACAACTTTTATAACATTTCTTGTTTTTTTATTGTAAAGCATCCTTTTTGTATTGTTATTATCTCTTAATTCTTATAAAATACTATAAGATTAAATATACATTAAAAATGTTTGATTATCAACAAAAGAAGAGAATAAGAAAAATCATATATTCTAAAGTCACTTTAGTTGTTTTATTTATTTTAATTATTATTCTTGCTAAAGCAAATTATGGTATTTACAAGAAAGAAGTTGTAAGTAGGGAGAATTATAATATAGTCAAAGAAGATTTTGATTCTTTAAAAGAAAGGAGAGCTGTGCTAAAATCTGAAATTGAAAGACTTAAAACAGAAGAAGGTGTTGAAGAAGAAATAAGATCGAAATTTGATGTCTCTAGGCCTGGAGAGATTGTTGTGAATGTTATAGATGGTGTCAATGGTATATCAACAAAAAATGAAGAAAAAGAAATTAGTTTGTGGAATAAATTGATTAATTTATTTAGGTAATGTTTTTTATTGGTTATGAGGCGAGTGTAGTATAGTGGTAGTATGAATGCTTCCCAAGCATTAGGCGCGGTTTCGATTACCGCCACTCGCACAAATGTGACTTATTTTTAACTTTTGATATAATGTTTATTGTTATTAATTAATTTAAAAAACAGTATGAAAAATATCGTAATGTATTCAACACCAACCTGTCATTATTGTAATTTAGCAAAAGAGTTTTTTGACACACATAATGTAGAATATACAGTACATAATGTATCAACTGATATTGAAAAGAGAAAAGAGATGATGGATAGAAGTGGTCAAATGGGTGTACCTGTAATATATATAGGCGATGATATGGTTTTAGGGTTTGATGAAGATAAAATAAAAGATTTGTTGGGATTATAAAATCAAAAACCACTTATAAGTTAAGTGGTTTTTGATTTTAGATGTGTTATATTTTATATTCTCTTGCCTTTGTAGTTCAATGGATAGAACAGTCCCGTCCTAAGGGATAGATGTCGGTCCGATTCCGGCCGAGGGCACATTGCAAACATAAAAAAACCACCGGTTATTTATCAGGTGGTTTTGTTTTGCAATGTGCCAGCCGAACTGAGCTACTGCGAGGGAGGCCGAGTTGAGGATTGGGTAGGGTTTAAAATGGGGAAAGGGACCAATTTTAAAAGACGGACTGAACAAAAGTGAAGGAGTCGGGGTCGGCATAAATTTTCAGCAGAAAATTATGTGTGACTCAATCGAAAAATCTTTTGAGATATTTTATGAATGATAGTGAAATAAAATATCCAAAATGGTGTACTGACCGTGTAATGGTTGCGACTTTTTATTGAGTTCACTAAATGAAAAAGTTGTGACCCACATCCGATCGAAAGTGTACTCACGATTCTTGCTGGTATTATATTTTTAAAAATATTATAATAACGTGATGAACCAAGAAGAAAAAGAACTTTTACAAAAAACTTTTGAATTATCAGAAGAAAATAATAAGATTTTACGTGGATTGAGAAGAGCTAGCAGGTGGTCTTACACTACGAAGATTATTTATTGGTTATTTATAATTATTATTGCCTTTAGTGCTTACTTTTATGTTCAACCCTATGTTGAAATATTAGATAGTACATATAATAGTATTAGAAATAATGTAAATACATTAAATAATGTGGCTCAAAAAATACCTACAGTTTTTCGATAAAAAGCTGGAAAAAAAATTTAAATTAGTGTAATATGTCTGTAGTAGGAAACTACAGATGCCAAGATAGCTCAGTTGGTAGAGCATTCCCCTGAAGAGGGAAGGGTCCCCAGTTCGAACCTGGGTCTTGGCACCAAAATAAAAAAACCGTAGTCTTAAAGACTACGGTTTTTTTATTTTGGTGCCAAGAAGAAGTAAACTGCTTCACTCCGTCCCAGGTTCGAAAGATTTTTCCTTATAGAATGAAGTGAGATGGAAAAGTACCTGGCGATGTAATCGCTGATTCTGGGTATGAAACTGTGTTATTACGATAAGGTAATCTAGGTTCATGTCTTGTTTTAGAATTAATTCAACCTGGATTACCACGCCACTATATTCTTCGCAATGACATACAAAAAAATAACATAAATAAAAACACGAAGAATTTTCGCTTTGCGAAAATTCTTCGTGTTTTTACATTATAAAACTTACGAACTCTTTACTTTCAATTTCGCTTGTCTATTTTTATCTAATTTTGGCAATCTTATTATTAACAGACCATTTTTATTTGTTGCCTCAGCTTCTTCAACTTCAATCTCTTGGGGAAGTATTATTGTTCTTGAGAAGCAACCCCAATATAATTCTTTATAGAAGAAATCATCATCTGATGATGAATCTGTCTCTTCTCTTTTTCCTTTAATAGTAACCATATCTCTAGTTATATTAATGTCTAGATCATCTGGTTTTGTTCCTGCAACCATCGTCTTAATAATTATTTCACTTGGTGTTTGGAACATATCTATTGCAAGCTGTCCTTCTGTCTCACAAATTAACTCTTCAGATTCTTCATCTGATTCGTTTGATGAATAATTTTCATTATCATCCTCATCAACTTTTATAATACCAGTTAATTTTTCAAAAAAAGATTTTTTTTTCATATAATTTATTTTATGAATGATTTTGCGAAATCATATTAAGTTTATTTTTTTATGTATTATCTATTGAAATATGATACAAATTATAATTAATTATATTAATTTAAATTTTTTCTAATTTTATTTTTTTGATTTTTTCAAAAGCTAATAGTACTATTATAACAGCAATCCAAATTATTTCCAAAGCCATAAGTGATTCTCTTGCATTTCCAACCATAAAAAAATTAAATAATATGTGAGTTATTATTGCACAAATTAAACCTATAGTAGTCCAAGCGATTTTACTCATTTTTTTATTGAAGAAGTTAAAACCTATAAACATACCAACTACTACAGAAGATACAGTATGAAGTAATGTTGCTCCTATAAAACGCATGTTTCCAGTAAGAACACTTGTTGTAATATGTCCTTTAGTAAGTGGGTCTATTAAAAAAAGCATATTTTCTATGGCCGCAAAGCCTAAGGCTACGGTTATCATATATATCATTGGGTCTATTGCCTCATCATCATCTTTTGATCTTAAAACAACAAAATAAGCTATTATAAACTTCAAAAATTCTTCTATAATAGGTGCGAAAAATATAACTATAAGAAGTCTATTTAATGCGATTTTCTCTTGTGAAGAGATATTTTCTATCCATTTTAATATTGGATTTAAAAAATCTCCAGACAATAAACTTTTTATATTTATTCCAGAGCAAAGTCTTTCAAGATATAAAGAACTAAAAACAGCGATAATTCCTCCTATGAAGGCAATCATTATCATTAATTTAGGTTCTGGTTTTTCCTTGTCTTGTTTGAGCCAAAAAGTAAGCCAAACAATTGCAGGTAAAATTCCGCCAAGAAAAGCGTATATCAAAGTTGTGATATTCATATTTACTTTTAATATTTTAACCTTTTATAGGCCAATTTTCAATCATCAAAACATTATCTTTTTCATTTTTTATTGATTGCCAGATTTCTTCAGTAACAAAGGGCATAAAAGGATGTAAGGAAGTGATAATAATTCTAAGTGTATTTAATAGAAATTGTTTTCTAGATTCTTTTTTCATGGACGCAGATTCATGCGGACTAGATGCGGAAGGTGCGGAATCTGATACAAAAATTTTCTTACTATCTTCGAGTATTACATCAGCAAAGTTTTTCCATGTGTATTGATAGATTTTATCTCCAGCCATGTAAAACCTGTAATCTTCCATATCTTTTGTTACATCTGATAATAGAGAATCTCTTTCTTCTATAAGTTTTTTATCTGCTTCAGAATATTTATTAAAATCTTCTACATATTTTGTATCCTTTGTTGATTCAAGGACAAATCTGGTAATATTCCAAATTTTATTTGCAAAATTTTTATATGCTTTTACTTTATCTTCAGAAATATTCATATCTGTACCGGGAGTGTTTCCGATTATAAGAGACATTCTGCCAGCATCAGCACCAAATTTATTTGCGATATCTATTGGGTCAATACCATTTCCGAGAGTTTTAGACATTTTTCTTCCTTTTGCATCACGAACAGTTCCGTGTAGATAAATAGTATGGAAGGGAATTGTTCCAAGATTATATCCTGTCATAAGGATCATTCTAGCTACCCAGAAGAAAAGAATTTCATATCCAGTTTCTAGAACATCTGTAGGATGATAGAAAGACAGGTCTTTTGTTTTTTCTGGCCAACCAAGGGTAGAGAAAGTCCACATAGCACTAGAGAACCATGTATCAAGAGTGTCTTCGTCTTGTGACCACCCATCTTCTTTTGGGGCTTCATCACCACAAAAAATATTTTCTCCTTTATACCAGACGGGAATACGGTGACCATACCAAATCTGTCTTGAAATACACCAATCTCCAAGTTTATCTATCCAATGAAAATATGTTTTACTGAAGTAGTCTG
>JBAYAG010000012.1:0-10655 GCA_041669885.1 Minisyncoccota bacterium
TTATCAAAACTTTTTAATACATATACTTTATACATAGATAAAAAGGAACTGCTCCCCGCCCGACTGAACACTGAATGTAATCGTTCAGTCGTTCGGGCGGGTACCAACTGAGCTATGAGGGCAATATAAATTAAAATAACTCTTATAAATCTAGCAAAAAAAATATAAAAATACAAATGAATTAACTTAAATTAAAAATCTTTATCATTTAAAGTTCTAAAATAAATTTTTCTAGTGAAACAAAAAAATCCGTGTTACCCCTATGCGCTTCGTGATACATTGAAACAAGCTTAAAAGAAATATCTTCAAGTTCCCCTTCTTTATAATTTCTGCTATATTCTCTAGCTTTTTGGAATGGATATGGCTTCATCCCTGCTTCTTCAGGAGTTTTACATTTTTTAGCAAGCAACATACTTTTAACTTGCCAGAAAAATATTCCGTGAACTTCTTCAGCAGGAACTTGTTCGGCTAATACATCTTGATATAAAACCCAAAGTTCTCTTTTATCCCTTTTTCCTAGGGCGTCAGAAAATTCAAAGAAATCTATCTTTTCACCCTTTTGTGCAAGTAGTTCCTTTTTATTTAAGGCTTTTTTTGGTTTTAAAAATTCTTGAACTTTTTCTGCATTCTTTTCTATTTTAGTAAACGAAACTTTATCCATTTTACCTTCTACAAAAATAAATATATTTTCAGACTTTGCAATATCTTTTATATTTTTTAGAATAATTTCTTTATTATTTTTATTATCAAAAGTTTTATAAAAATAAACTATATATTTATTAGAAAAAAGTGCTTGAGTAAGACAAAGCTCGGCTATTCTACTTTCGGAAATATCCTCATCTCCTATCTTTACTAATGTTGCATCTGGTTTTTTTACAAGTAAAGAATCAACGGTAACTTTCGCCTTTTTTCTTGCAGTTTCTACATCTGTACCATAATAAAAATAAATCATAGAATAGTTAAAAGTTTAAAGTTGAAAGTGGAAAATTAATAAAATTCATAAATTCAAATAAAAATTAACCAATTAGTATCAAAGCACTCGCTACAATAGAAGCTGTTTCAGCTCGCAAAACTTGTTTTCCAAGTGAAACACTCTTAATTCCTTTTTCTCTTAAAAGTTCTCTTTCTTTGTCTGACCAACCTCCTTCAGGACCAAGTAATAAACCAATTTTATTATTTAAACCTGGATTGCCACGCTTTGCTCGCAAAGACGAACTCAGAGGTTTACCATCAAAATCTAACATGAAAAGATCATCAGAAAAATCTTTTATAGAATCTTCAAGCTTAACGGGTATAAAAACTTTAGGAACACTTCCTCTTCCAGATTGTTCACTCGCTTCTGTAACTATTTTATTTAATCTTTCTATATTCAAATCTTTCTTTTCACTCCTTTCAGAAATTATTGGGTGAAAAGCACTTACTCCTATTTCTGTGCACTTTTGAGCAATAAGTTCAAAATTATCTTTTTTAATTATTGATTGAAAAATATGTAATTCTATTTTTGGTTTGTTATCTATTTTATTTTCTTTATCTAAAAATAAAACCGCTTCTTTTTTATTAAGAACTCTAAAATACCCCTCATATTCAAAACCATTACCATTAAAAACAATCACCCTATCGCTAGAACTTAAACGAAAAACTTTAGTCCATTGATGTAATAACTCCGGATTATCTATTTTTGTTTCCTTACCTTTTTCTATTTTTTCTTTTATAAAGAATCTGTGTAAACGCATAGAGATAGTATAAAGGATAAAATTGAAAGTTGAAAGAGAGAAAAAACAAATAAAAAGTGCGCGGATTACCGCGCACTATTATTAATTCTCTCCTAAACGACTCTGGTACTCCAGAGCGTTTAGGAGAGAATTAAGAAATGAAGATATGCAAAAAGAATGCTAACGGACGCAACGAACTGAGTACTCATAACTCTTATTGTCGAAGTAGTCGTACACAAAACCGCTTTCGTCGTAACCACCGTAAGCGTAGTCACTACCGTACCCAGTATTAGACCTTTAGGTCGCAAAACCCATTTGAATTAATTAATAATATGTTTATTATATTATTTTTGAGGTGTGAGGGCAAGTGTGTGTGTATGTGTGTAGATAACTCTGAAAAAAATTATCCTCACCTGAATCACCAAATATAAAGCAGCCAAGAATTAATACTAAATTACCTCTGTACTCTCACAAAAACGACTCGGTTTTTAAAAAAAGGCGACTCGTAATCGAGTCGCCCTTCATCCCAAAAATTAAAACCGATAAAGATGCGTTCATTCTGTATTCCTACATGTCGGACAAAGCCACCCATGTTCTATGGTATGTATCCAACCATTCTTCACCAACAGATTAACTACATCGAGAAGAGCACCAGTTTCAGAAATAATATTGAAAACCTTGCATTGAGTACCTCCGCAAGTTACTCTTCCTTCTAACAAAGACAAAACACCTTTTTCCATAAAGAACTCCTTTCTTTTTCTAAAATTAGAATAGACTTTATATTGGAACTTGTCAAGACTACTTTAGAAAGGTATTTTAAGATATTATTAATCTGTTATTAATTAATTTAAAAATTGAGTTTAGTGACTTTATAAAATATACCCCAGTGAAATATCCGCTAAACGCGGATTCCAGCATTAGCTGGATTTCACGGGGTGATGATTTTAAAATTCGCTTCGCTCATAATAAAATCAATCATGAGCTATCTAATACCAACAGTTATAGAAAAATCACAAAATGGAGAAAGAGCTTTTGATATTTATTCAAGACTCTTAAAAGAAAATATCATTTTTTTAGGTGGTCCGATAGATGACGACACTGCAAATATCATTATTGCGCAGTTGCTTTTTTTACAGTTTGAAAATCCTAAAAAAGATATCCAGCTTTATATTAATTCTCCTGGAGGATCTGTTAGTGCAGCCCTTGCAATACTTGATACAATGAATCATGTTAAAAATGATGTCTCAACAGTCTGTGTTGGCCTTGCAGCCTCTGCAGCGGCACTTTTATTATCTTCAGGTAAAAAAGGTAAAAGATTTTCACTTCCAAATTCAGAAATAATGATTCATCAACCACTTGGAGGTGCACAAGGTCAAGCTTCCGATATTGAAATTACAGCAAGACAAATACTAAAACTTAAAGATAAATTAAATAAAATAATGGCAGAAAATACAGGAAAACCATTATCTCAAATAGAGAAGGATGCAGATAGAGATTATTACATGTCAGCAGATGAAGCTAAAAAATATGGAATTATAGATAAGTTGTTATAAAAGTAGAATGTTGAATATGGAATATTGAATGTAGTTTAATTAACAAAAAAAAGGATTTTGCAGAGCAAAATCCTTTTTTTGTTAATTTTTACTTTTATTTTTCTTTTTTCTCAACTTTCTCTGGCCTAAGCTCTGGATGTTTTTTTAAAACAGCTTCAAAAGCATGCTCCATAGTAAGAGCTTCTGGAAGTTCATCACCATCTGCTAAATCACTACCATCATCCTCAAAAGGGGGTAATAATTCTCCATCTGGTTTTTTTATTTCTTCTTGTTTTAATCCAAACATTTTTTCAAAAATATTCATATTCATTTAATATTAATCTAATAAAAATATCTTATATTATAATATACTCTTAATCAAAAAATCTCTAATCTATTTCAAACTATAAACATCTATCAAAAAAGACTATTTTGTGAAGCAAAATGCTTTTTTTGTATATATTCTCATAAAACTTGAATTTTCTGCCTGACCAGCCAGGGAATTTTAAATCTATTAAACTGCTAGACTTTCCTCCAGAACTAATATATTATAAATATGTTAGTAATTTAATTTTAAAGATCCCGTTTTTTCAGCTTTTAAAGCCCATTATATGTTTTTAAAGAATCAAAAATTATACAGTAAACATAAAATACTTTCATAGAGTCTATGTAAGGGCGGAATCTTTTTCGCAAATATGTCATTAAAAATCGTAATTCTTATTGCAGGCCTCGCTGGTCTTTTAGGCATTGCAGTAGGCTATTTCTTACGACTCATCATTTCCCTCGGTAAAAAGGGTTCTATGGAACTTGAGATCAGACAGATGATGCTTGAAGCGCAAGAAAAAGCAAAGAAAATTGTCATAGAAGCAGAGACAAAATCTGTGGAGACAATGAAAGAGATCAGACAAGAGACAAAAGAAAAAGAAGAAAAGTTTAAGATTACAGAAGACAGACTTATTAAAAAAGAAAGTCTTCTAGATCAAAGACAAATAGATATAGATAAAGAAGTAGAAAGTATTAAGCAAAAAGTAGAAGAAATTAAAGAGATAAGAGTAAGAGCTGAGAAACTGGAAGCACAAAAAAGTACTGAGCTTCAAAGTATAGCTAGAATGTCTGAAGAAGATGCAAGAAACAATCTTCTCTCAGTAATAGAAAGAAAATATGAAGAAGATCTTCTTGGAAGAATGAAGAAACTAGAAGACAGTGGTGAGGAAAAACTTGAACACAGAGCAAAAGAAATTCTCACGACTTCTATTCAAAGACTTTCAACATCAGTTGCTCCAGACATAATGTCTACGATACTTAGTATTCCTTCTGATGAAATGAAAGGAAAAATCATTGGTAAAGAAGGTAAAAATATTAAAGCTTTTGAAAGAGTTACTGGAGTAGAAGTTATAGTTGATGATACACCTGGACTTATAACTATTTCATCTTTTGATCCTATTCGCAGACAAGTAGCAAGAGTTGCTCTTGAAAATTTGCTTATGGATGGAAGAATACAGCCAGCAAAAATAGAAAAAATAGTTGAAAAAGCTCAACAAGATATAAATAAAATAATAAAAGAAAAAGGCGAACAAGCTGCTTATGAATGTGGAATCATAAATCTTGATCCAAGAGTTATCTCAATACTTGGAAGACTTCACTTCAGGACTAGCTATGGACAAAATGTTCTTCAACATTCAATAGAAATGTCACATATATCAGGAATGATTGCGGAAGAAGTTGGTGCAAATGTTCAGCTTGCAAAAACAGCAGCTCTCGTACACGACATAGGAAAAGCGTTGGATCATGAAGTTTCTGGTACACACGTAGAAATAGGTAGAAGAATACTTCAGAAATTTGGTGTCAATGAAGATATTATCAAAGCAATGCAATCGCACCATGAGGAATTCCCTTATGAAAGCGTAGAGGCGGTTATAGTACAAGTTGCAGATGCTATTTCAGGTGGTAGACCAGGTGCAAGAAGCGACAGTATAGAAAACTACTTAAAGAGACTTGGTGAACTAGAAGCAATAGCAAACTCATTTGAAGGAGTAGAAAAATCTTATGCATTACAAGCAGGACGTGAAATAAGAGTGTTTGTATTCCCAGAACAGATTTCGGATCTTGATGCAAAGAAACTTGCAAGAGATATGGCAGAAAAGATTGAAGGTGAACTAAAATATCCTGGAGAAATAAAAGTTACAGTAATAAGAGAATCAAGGGTGATTGAATACGCGAGATAAGTAAATAAAAAAACGAGGTGAGACCTTAAGAATTCAAAAAGGTGTCTCCTTGTTTTTTTTTATTCGTAATTTATAACTAAAATATATTTGATAAAAAGATTTTCAGCAAAAAACCATGCAAAATATGTATTATTTAGAACAATTAAACCAATAAAAATACTGGAAATTAATGAAATTTTCTTACTAAAAAACATAAATTTTATCTAAATTGCATTGGCAAATATAACAATTACAACATCTACAACAATTATTGTCTATCCACCTTCCCCTATTGCGCTTTAAAAACAAGGTATTATAATAGATGCAGGTCATCAAACCCCTTTGTGAAATGGAAAGCACATAAAGGTTGATGTTTAAAAGCTTCACGTATCGAGACCTGGTACGCGGAATAATTATTTTAAGAACCTTTTGGTTCTAACAAAATTATGAATAAAGCAGCTATAGTAGAAGTAGTTCACGGTATTCTAAATGGAACAAAAGTCCAAGCAGAACAAGTCGTTGACACAGTTTTTGATTCAATCGTTAGTAGCTTAAAGAAAGGTGATGAAGTTTCAATTGCAGGTATTGGTATCTTCTCTGTAAAGACAAGAGCAGCAAGACAAGCAAGAAACCCAAGAACTGGTGAAACTCTTCAAGTTCCAGCTATGAAGGTTCCAAAATTCAGAGCAGCAAAGGCTTTGAAGGAAGCAGTTAAATAGTTTTTTCTTGAATTCGAGAAAATAAAAAACCACCATCTAGGTGGTTTTTTGTTATAAAAAAATCACTCACGATAGCCTCGAGCTACCTATGAGTGATTCGATGTCGTCCTCGTGGTTAACGGGAACAGATGTAGAAAGTCTGATATACGTCACCGATCTTAATCTTGATCGGAAACATAACGATATCAGAATCACCAAGTCTCTCATCATATTCAGGTGTTCTTTCCCTGATAATAACTTGCCCTTCAGAATCGGGGATTTCAACAGCGTTGAGACTTTGGTCAATCATACGAGGAATAAGCTCACGAGCCAACCCCTCAAACTGATTAGGATAAGTAAACTTAGGCATACTTTCTTCCTTTCTATTGTTTTCTTCCATATATTATATTAACAAATTATTTATTGTTTGTCAACAATTTTAATCTACTAAGAACCTTTTTAATCATACCCTCATCAGAAGTCCTTCTTTCGACAACATTTCCCTTAACAACCTCATAAGGGTCACCCTCTCCATAAAACTCTTTGGACGTACCAAAATCTATGACATAAGGCATACCAGTCACCTTATCTATCATAATATTTCCCTCATGAAGATCTCTATGATAAACATCAAAACTATGCATGTCTTCTATATATTTTTTTAAAGCCACAGAAAATCTATCAAAATCAAATTTTTCAGGTAACTCTGCCCTGCCACAAGCAACATCCTCAACACTTACAGCATTTAGCCTTTCCATAAGTAAATATTTTAAACCTCCTTTTTCTTCATTATCTTCAAAAGCACAATAAACTTTCGGTGATCTAGCATCACCTTTTATAAAACTTGCTCTATTTTGCATATATAGTTCATCTTCAGGTGACAAGAAAAAAAGTCCCTCTACCTCTTCAACTTTTGTTTTATAAATTTTTAAACAAAGCCTATCATTTGAAGCAAGGAAACAAACCTCTGCCGTCATCCCCTGACCAAGCTTTTTATTTATATCATTCAATAAATCTTCGGCTGTTTTATATTGCCTTTTTACAATATCTCTTATTCTCTCATCAACACCAGGATTTTCTGTAATTGATTCTAGTTTGAACATGGGGAAATAATAACACAAAATCAAAATAATTAAAAAACTAGGTAATTTTTTATTTTTGTCTTTGCAAGAAGGTCCTCCAACGTGAGAAAAGCAAAAGTTTTTGCTTTCGCAAGACTCATTGAGAACTTTTGTAATCAAAAGATCCAATAAGTGGACAGTTCCTGTAAGGAAGCAATCCAGAGTTTTGTATTGTCATCCCGTTGAAAAACTGGATCCAGTATTTTTCAATTTCAACATTTAAAACTTCTCCTCTGTCTCTTTCTTCCCTTCATACTGTTTCATCACAAGTTTGAATATCTGTCTCACAGTATCAGCAACTCTGTCGTTTTCTATGATAATTCCCTTCATCTCATGACCATCAATAATTCTCACAAACTCCTTTGTTATTTCAATTGAAATATCTGAATTATATTCACTAGGCATTGCAAAACGCAGATTAGAATAAAAATCTTTATATTTTTCAACATATTCTCTAGTACTTGGATGATCTGGAGTTAATCCACTAATAAGTAATTTATATTTTTGCCTATCTATATTCCATTTTTCAAAAATATCAGCAACAGCTTTCGGAATATTATCATTTTTTGCCCAAAAACCTTCGATAGTAGAATTATCAAGATCATTAATCCTGTAATACATCGCATCTTTAATTCCATCTACACCTTCAAAATAATAAGTTTTAATTGCCTGTTTGGAAGGTGCAATCGCCCGAAGTTTCGGCAAATACTTTTCGAATTGATAAATACTATTTTTTGACTGTTCATAAAGTTCATCTGGTGCTTTAGCTTTATAAATCGCCTTTTTTGCATTTGGAATTTTTAACACTAAACCCTTTTTTCTTAATTCATCCAATATTATATAAGTTGTAGGTCTCTTTATTCCAGCTTCTAGGGCAATATCTGAAACATCGGTCTCATCAAATTTGAGTAACGCCAAATAAACCCTAGCTTCCTTCTCATTTAAACCTATATTTTTAAGTGAATTAATAATTTCATTCATAAACATATGATATACCCACATTTCTATATTGTCAAACTTCCTGACAACAATTTTATATATTTAATTTAGATTATATTTATAAGCACATTTTTATTAAAATAAATCAGTATATTTGACTATTTTTAGACAGTATTTGACCTACATGATATTCTGTTGTTAGATAAGTTCATTGAGAAATAACCACATTATTAGCAACCTTAACTGGTAGCGTGTGGTTAAAAGAGAACGGAGAATTAATTCATGAATAAGTTAGATGAATTCTGGGTTAAATTAACACCCGCACAAAGAGTGGTAATAGCTACATTGGTTGATACAAAAATTAACTCTAAAGAAATTGACTCAATCAAAATTTCTACCCGCTTAATCTTTATAGAGAAGGTTGCTGAGGGTGATGCTGAGTTTCTAATTGCTAATGTCCATAGTCGCCTTTCAAAATATCTGTACAAAAATCCAAATGCAACTTTACAGGAAATGTATGAATATTGGTCAAAAAGGGATTAATTATAACTCGCATTAGTAATCGGCAGATGTGCAATTTACATCTGCCATCTGTCTTCGGCTGAGCCGAACTGATGAGTCTCCCACTACAACTTCGTTTGGGGTTGGTGGTAAGACGAAACAGAAGTTCTTTGAGAAAGAGAAATACTATGGATATCAAGAGAATACTTGTTATTGATGATCAGCCCTGCAATGTCGCTTCTGCTCATCACACTCTTAAGGGTTTCAGCTACAGAGTAGTGGATAATATCATCGAGGCCTACAAAATTCTCAAGACGGGTGAGAAATTTGACGTCGTATTAACAGACTTGTGGCTCCCCCGTGGAAATTTTACTGGAGCTATGGGTGAGTGGCACGATTCAGAGACGGATCCCGTCGCCGCTGGTCTTGTCTTTGCTATCAGAGCAGCAAATGATGGTATGAAGGTCATTATCTGTACTGATAGTGATCATCATCAGGATAGGCTCTGTTCAGTCATGGATCTTATCAACGATGAAACGTATGGAAAAGAAAAGGCTATCTACTTCGTTGAAGCGAGAAGTTGTTCAATTATTGGATATGCATATGAAAATGGTAAAATCACTCCTTCCGAAGATTGGCTGGAAAAACCCGGTCCGCGTCCGAAAAACTGGCTACAGGTAATGAAGAAGGTACATCTTGTTTCGTAAAATAGTGGGTAAAACCACTAGGTGAAGTAACCGTGGCTTTATGCCAAAAACTTTCAAACAAACGGCATTTGCTTTCACAAATGCCGTTTTATTATTGTTTATTTTCCGTATTTGAAATCCGCCGAGGACTCACCTTGGCAGATTTTTTATTTTGTGCGGGTGGGGAGAATCGAACTCCCACATACAGATTGGAAATCTGTAGTTCTACCATTAAACCACACCCGCTTTTTCATAAACTATATCTATAAGTGACATTATTCTTCTAAAAAAGAAACTACCAAGTTTTTTCTCATCACTCCCTTTTATAGATAAATGTGCTGTTCCATAAGGCAATTTACCATAATTTTTCTTCTTTTTATCTGTTCTAATATCTACAACAGTACTTAAAAAAGATTTTTTAGATAAACCCGTCTCCTTTGACCAAAAACTTATAGCTTTATCCTGATCTGTATCTGGATATAAATGAATTCTAATAGAAAAATTGTTATTTTGCAACTGGAAACACTTTTTAAACCAATATATTGCAGTTTTAATTATCCTAGAATCAGAATTAGTAATACGTATAGAATCAATTGATTTAGAACCTTCTCCTATATATATTCCTATTCCCAACATAAACAAATCTCTTTTTGTAAATTTTCCTATATCTTTTATAGCCAATTCTTTTGCATCTAATATAGATTTTCTCTTTTTAGATCTCTGTGCTTCATTTGCCAATAATCTAGCTTTAATAATTTTGTTTAAGATTTCTTTGTTTGGTTTATAAGGTAAATCAGAAAGCCAACCACTTAATGTACTTTTTGAAACACCAGTTTGTTTTTGAATATAAGAATATGAATATCCCTCTTTTCTTAATTCTATGGATTTTTCTTTAAGAAATAATTTTCTCATACCGAACACTATTATATACTATATATTACAGTATATCAATGTTCATAAATAGGCAATTATTTTATGCTCTTTTTTACAACAGCCACAACAGCATCAAAATCATCACCTTTTTCTACTTCTTTTCTTTTTTCGAAGCCACATTTAACACATTTATGGGTAATCATGTATCTCCCCTTTTGAAATTCAACTTTAATAGGTTCCATCATACCTCCACAGTTAGCAAGTCTATCTCCAGGATTTATATCTAGATGTTTACTCCAAAGACATTTTGAACAGTGGTTAGTAAAACCAGTCCCCTTCATAAGATTTCCGCATTTTTCACAAGTAAAATCTTCTATTCTTTTTTGAAA
>JBAYAG010000013.1:0-10457 GCA_041669885.1 Minisyncoccota bacterium
AAAAAATTAATAACTTTCTTAAATTTTATTTTATTCATATTGTTTTGTAAATTAAATTAATAATCACTCAAGGAACCTCAAAGCGCCCATATCCTTCGGAACTAAGGTGTTTATTATAGTATAGATAACGAGCCATGAACAAAGAATGATAAGAAGTCCTAATACAGTTTTCCAAAGCATCTTTTTACCCTCTTCTATTTTAGCTGGATTATCAGGATGGAATAATATTTGCGCACCAGCGTAAGCAAAAGTTAACGCTGCTATAGAGGCAGAGATACCAACAAACCAATTTATTGCATTATTAATAATACCGATTAGAGCATTAAAATTACATGGGTTTTTATCACTTCCATCGCAAGTGATCAAACCTCCAAATTCTGTTTTGGAAGAATTTGTCGGAGTAACAGAAAAATCATTTAAAACTGGTGATATTTGGTTTAAATTTATAGTTGTTGCATCACTGTCAACACTAACATTACTACTATTCATAGAGACAGTTTTACTTTTAACAGATGAATTATCTACATATATATCATTTGTATCATTATAAGAAGTATTAAGATTACTCTGAGAATCAACCTCGTCATTATCTGTATAGAAACCACTTTTCGAAATATCTTCGTTAGTGTTAACATTAGAGCTACCGAGGACAGAAAAAGATGGACTATAATAAACACTGCTACTAGAAACAACTTTTATTATATAACTATAACCAGTACTGATTTCTTTGGAAACTAACCAATTAAAAATTCCAGACGATGTAGCTTTCCCTATATATTTATTATAAATATTGTCATTTTCTTTCAATAAATAAAGATTATATGAAGGTTCCTTTTTTGAGTCAGTCCATGTGATATTGTAGCTCGAGCTTTGATTTAAAATAGCACCGCTTGTTGGAAAATTAAAAACAAAAGTCTGTGCAAACACCAAAAAGGATGATAGGCCGAAAATCATAAAAAGACTACAAGCTAAAATAATTTTATTTTTGATTTTCATGTTATAATAAATTTTTTAATTCTATATCCGCTTTCTGTACAGATTCATCAACTTTAAGTCTTCCAGTTGTTATATTTTCAACCATACTCTGAAAAATCTCGTCAGTCCTTTTAGTATTAGGATCAATCCAACCTCTTGATATTAAAGCTGAATTATAAAATACAGTTTTTGCTGAACTTGATGATCCAAGTGATATTAGATCTTTTCTTGCTGGAGCTATATTAGTAATTTCCAACAATGAAGATATTGCTTGATTACCAGTAATTAAAGAAATTGTATTAAAAGCAGTTGTTAGGTTTGGAGATGTTCTTATAAAACTAAAACCATATATATCACCATAAGTAACCTTTTTATCTAATACTTGTGGAATCATTGTGACATCAAAATTAAGATTCGGATTTTTCTCAACCAAATCCATAGCCTCAGAAGCAAAACCAAAATAAGTAGCGAGGTCTTCACTCAAAAATGACTGTTTAGAAGAAGGTAGAGACCTGTTCCATGAATAAACAGATTTTTTAGGATTTGAATATTCTGTAAAAAAGTCCATCGCAGAAACAGCTGGCACCATAATATCATTTGAACTTTTTTCATACATTTTAGAAACAAAATGGCTATCACTCATAGTCACTATAGGGCTACCAGCCTGCATTATAAGGGTGCTTATAAGAGCTTTTGCATTATCTATGTTTTTATATTCACCTAAGGAAGCGAAACTTTTAATTATATTAGCATTATTATCACTCTTTGAGATTTTGTTGACCATTAAAGGAAATTCAGACCATTTAGCAGGAGGTAATGCTATACCAGCACTAGCAAATAAATCTTTATTCCAATACATAACCAAAGGATCAACAAAGAAAGGAATAGCAAAAATTCCTTCTGGCTGTAAATATATTTCTGCCTCTTGTACGAAAGTGTCTCTAAAAGCTCTCTCAGAAATTGTGTCATAATCTATTAAATAAACTTTATCTAGATATCTTTTTATAAATTGTTGTGGAAAAAGAACAGAATCAGGTGCTTTTCCTGTAGCAATTGCTTCAACGAGCTCACTATCTATTGTATCAGCATCTTTTTGTGTGTATTTGATTCTTACTTCAAGATTCTTATCTTGATTTAATTTACCAATATAGCTATCAAAAAGATTACTATCCACAGTTCCCCAAACTGTAATTTCCACTTCATTACTTTGAGTACTGTTTGACCTATAACTAGAAAAAGCAACTAAACCAAGTAATATTAAAAAACCAAAAAAAGAGGTAAAAATTATTTTAAATTTACTATTCATTTATTTTTAAAAATTAAACCATAATGATGGGCTCCGGAATCTATTTCTCCATCTTTTATAAAACCATGCTTAATAAAAATTTCTTCTGCTTTTTCTGGATAAAAAATATCAGAAGATTGAGGCCCCATCCCTCCAAAAGAACTGGACCAATCAACAAAAAGAACTCTACCGTCTTTTTTTAGAATTCTCTTTATTTCAAGACAAGTGTTATCTTTCTTTTCAAGTTGAAAAAAAACATTAGCTACAATAACAGCATCTAAAGAATTATCTCTTAGTCTTGTTCCACCAAGATTTTCTAAGTCACCCCAAACTATCTCTACATTAGATAAATGTCTAACGTTTCTAGCTTCATTTTTAAATTTCTGAAGTAAATCTTTTTGTACATCAATAGAATAAACTTTTCCACTTTCACCCACAGCTTCAGCGGCTGCAAAAGAATAAAAACCAGTGCCTGCACCAAAATCCGCAACGCAATCACCTTTTTTAAGTCCAAATTGTTCTATATTTTGTTCTGGGTCTGAAAACATGATTGATTTTTAAAGAACGGAGCAATTATAAAAATCATCACCCCGTTAAATTATATATAAATTACTTAAATAACATTAATATTTAAAAACTTTCTTAATAAAATCTCATCCATAAATTTCAAATATTTGACTGGGATCTCCACATCACCTCTATATTATAAACCTATGTTTAAAAACAAGCTAGTAAAAAATGTGGAAAACAAAAAACATTCTAAACTTTATTTTTTTGTGTCATTCTTGTGTAGACAGGAATCCATTAATTAATCTTAATAAAACCTGGATTCCTATCTGCACAGGAATGACAATACAAACATTGATTCGTCTACGACGAACCTTTATTTGTTTTTTACATAAAAAAAGGAGGAAACACCTTTTTAAAGATCTAAGCCTGCCCGCGGACGAGCTCTGACAGCCAGGAATCTTACCTCGTTTTTTTAGATTAGATACAAGTTATAGAAGCAATCGAATCTCCTTCTCTTAATTTCATTATTCTTACTCCTTGTGTTTGTCTTCCAAGACTTGGAATTTCTTTTACTCCAACTCTTATAACTTGACTTTTCTTTGATATTGCTGCGATTTCATCTTCTTCATCAGTGACAACTTTTGAAGTAATAATCTCTCCTGTTTTTGAAGTTACTTTCATTGTTTTTATACCAGTACCTCCTCTTCCTTGAACCTTATATTCATCAAGCGAAGTCTTTTTACCATAACCATTTGAACTTATTACTAATAGTTCTGGATTTTTCATCACATCTTTTTTAATTACACTGGTACCTACGATATGATCACCTTTTCCAAGCTTCATACCTCTTACACCAGAAGCATTCCTTCCCATAACTCTCACATCTTTTGCTTTAAATCTTATTGATTGGCCTTTTGCAGTTGAAAGTATTACTTCATCTCTTTCTTCCATAAATGATGCTGACCTTAGTTCATCTCCTTCATCTAAAGTAATAGCAATAAGACCATTTCTTCTAACGTCTTTAAAAGCATCTGCATCCACTCTTTTTGCAGTACCATTTTTTGTAACAAGGATCAATGAAAGTTTAAGACTCTTTACTTCTTTTGGCATTGCAAGTACTGAAGTTATTTTTTCTTCATTTGATACAGCCAAGAAATTTACGATCGCCTTACCTTTCGTAGCTCTTTTACCTTCTGGTAAATCATACATCTTTATCTGATATGCTTTACCCTTATCTGTAAAGAATAAAATATCATTATGATTTGTCGCTGTAAGGAAATGGGTTATGAAATCTTCGTCTTTTGTATCAAGATCTACAACACCGACTCCACCTCTTTTTTGTTTTTTATATTCATCTGGATTTGTTCTTTTCACATAACCTCCAGCAGTAACAACAAGCATACTTGCTTCATCTGGAATAAGGTCTTCTTCTGAAATATTTTTTATTCCACCCTTTATTATTTTAGTTCTTCTTTCGTCACCATACTTTTCTCTTATTTCTGTGAGTTCGTCTTTAACTATTTGAAGAATTCTTTTTGTTTTAGAAAGTATGTCTTTTAAATCTTTTATAAGCTCTTGTATTGCTTTCAATTCATCTTCTATTTTCTTTCTTTCAAGTCCAGCGAGCTTCTGAAGCTTCATTTCAAGAATTGCATTTGCTTGAATATCAGAAAACTTAAACACCTTCATAAGTTGAGCTCTTGCATCATCTATGTCTTTAGATTTCTTAATAAGCTTGATTATTTCATCTATATGGTCAAGTGCTTTTTTTAGACCAAGAAGAATATGTTCTCTTGCTTCAGCTTTCTTTAGTTCGAATTCTGTTCTTCTCTTGATTACTACTTTTCTATGTGCAATAAATTCATCCAAAAAAGTCTTTAAAGAAAGTGTTTTAGGGGTACCGTCAACAAGAGCAACAAGATTATAATGGAAAGTATCTTCAAGCTGAGTATGTTTATATAAATAGTTTAAAACACTCTGTGGTTGAACTCCATTTTTCAAATCTATAGCGATTCTTATGTCTTTTGATGATTCATCTCGAAGACCTTTTATACCTTCGACTCTCTTGTCACGAACATGTTCTGCTATGGACATGATAAGCTCTGACTTATTTACTCTAAATGGTATCGAAGTAATTATTATCTGAAATTGTCCTTTTTTATCTTCAATAATTTCGGCTTCACCTCTCGTCACAACACCACCCCTACCAGTAGAATAAGCATGTTGTATATCAGTTTGATTATAAGCAATACCTCCAGTAGGAAAATCTGGCCCTTTTATAAATTTCAATAAATCATCAGTTGAAGCATCTGGATTATCTGCTAAATAAAGAGTTGCATCCACTACTTCTCCCAAGTTATGTGGTGGTATATTTGTAGCCATACCAACAGCAATACCAAGAGTTCCATTCAAAAGTAAGTTTGGAACTGCAGCAGGAAGCACTTCTGGCTCTTTTTTAGTATTATCATAGTTTGGTCTCCAATTTACAGTCTCTTTTTCAATATCCTTAAGCATTTCACCAGAAAGCTTTGACATCTTTGCCTCAGTATACCTCATAGCAGCAGCAGAATCTCCATCAATGTTTCCAAAGTTTCCTTGTCCTATGACTAATGGATATCTAGTAGAAAAATCTTGTGCAAGCTTAACCATAGCATCATATATAGATGCATCTCCATGAGGATGATAATTTCCCATAACTTCTCCAACTACTCCAGCAGATTTTCTGGTCTTTCCACCAGCAGTTAAACCCATTTGACCCATAGCATATAAGATTCTTCTGTGAACTGGTTTTAAACCATCTCTAACATCAGGAAGAGCTCTCTGTGTAATAACAGACATAGCATAATCTAGATAACACTCTTTCATTTCTGATGAAATGTTTTTGTTTGTTAGGCTCTTTGCTTCTATTTTTATTTCTTTTTCTTCTGCCATTTCTATTTTTACTTGTCCGTCCGTCTAAAGCGGATTAGGATGATTAACTTAATAATTATTCCCTATAGTTTATATCGTTTTAAAAACAAAACAAGTTTATTCAGTATTTGTTTCTATTTTTAAGACATCTTTAATCACTTTCATAAAACCTTCTTTATTTGTCATCTGAACACCTTCTCCGCTATATTTATTTATTAAAATATTTAAACCTAAACTTAAAAATAATATTAAAACCGTTAAAACTAAAGCTAAAAGAAGAGTGACTTTATCCTTATTTTTTTCTAACCAATTTTTTATTTTTAAATAACTCATCTTTTATTCACCACTAGACAATATAACTGTCTCACCAAGCTTGTTATCTAAATCTTTCCTCTTAATTGTCAATTTGTCTATTGGTTTAACATTCTCTTCACCAGCCTCCTTTACATATTTCTTTAAAGCATCTTTTGTACCGACATCTCCATAATGCATTGGGATAACAATTTTTGGTTCTATTTCAACACAAAGTTTTTCCGCTTTTGCCGCGTCCAAAACACCATCATCACCTATTGGTAGAAATAGTATATCCACACTACCTAAAGCTTCTTTAATCTCTTTAGGAATATTATGATCTGATATAGCACCCAAAAAACAAAGGTTCATACCCTCTAAAGTAACAGAATAAACTGTATTTACCCTCTCTTTTCCATCATACATAGACTTAGAAGCAAATCCTTTTATAAAAACATCTTTAACTTCATATTCTCCAGGACCAGATATTACAAAGGGCTCTTTACCGTTATAAGAAAGATTTTCTACACCATTCATATCTTTATGGTTTAAACTAACAAAAGCTATGTCAGCAAAAAACCTAGTATTTTTAAATTTTGACTCTTTAGATATTGGATTAAAGGCTATCGTAGTATCTCCAAACTGAACCTTAAAAAATTCAACTCCTTGGTAAGTTATTATCATAATAGAAATAATTATATCAAAAAAATTATATCGAATCAATCAGTTTATAAATTTGTCATAATCAACAAACAATAATATAATTACAAGTAAGTTATTAATAATCAATTTTTAAAAATGAAAAAAATATTTTTTCTCACTATATTGCTTCTGTCATCAATAATAAATACTACTTATGCGGAAGGAGATCCTGTAGATATCACAGGCTCAGTACAAAGTACAAATAATTCAAATTATTTTTATTTTAATCGTAATCTTTCTGTTGGTTCAGCTGGTAACGATGTTTTAGTACTTAAAAAAATTCTAAGTTCTGAAATTAATATCTCAATAAATCAAACAAATATTTTTGATAACACAACAAAAGAAGTCGTTAAGTTATTTCAAGAGAATTATTCAAACGAAATATTAGCACCATCTAACCTTATAGAAGGTACAGGAATAGTAGGTCCAGCAACAAGAAAAAAACTAAATGAATTAACCTCTAAATACAACATATTAGAAAGCGACTACTCACAAATCACACAAAGCCAAACACCCGTTTCATATAATGATGGAGTATTCAAAAATAATCTTAAATTAGGTTCTACTGGTATAGATGTAATTTTACTTAAAATCATTTTAAATAATGATGAATACACAGCTCTACCTTATGCAAAGAGCAAAGAAAAGGTATCAAACACTTTTGACTTAAATACTTTTATTTTTGATTTCGATACTTTTAATTCTGTAAAAAAATTCCAAGAAAAATATACTAGCGAAATATTAACTCCATTAGGTCTAACTGAGAGTACAGGTATAGTTGGAGCCGCAACAAGAAACAAGTTAAACGGATTAATTAAAGCATTAAATGAAAACGATGTTTCCACTACAACTTTAAAAATAAGGCAGATTATAAAAAATAATTATTCACAAACAACAACCGCACAAACATCAAAAGTAAGATATCTTAATGATAATACAAACACATACAACACGAATAAAACATACTACACAAATAATACTATTATAAAAAATACATCATCAAATCTACCAGCAACAAAAGAAAGTTTAGCGAGCCAATATGGAAATATAAGTTTCCTATCTACATCATTAAATTCTAATACAAATATAAATACCATAATAGACAACGCTAATATTAATCAAAATACTATTTCTACAAATCAAGTTACCGTTCAGTCTTCTGGAAAATGGCTATCAAACTTAAAAGAAGCTAAAACAATAGCATATAGAAATAATCAGTATTTGATAGTTCAAGTTGGTAATTATGCAACTTGTGGTTATACAAAGAAACCTAATAATACGATTTTCACAACTGATATTTGGAAAAATTATGTAAAAGAAAAAGGTCTAGGATTATTTTTTGCAAAAGTAGAAAATTCTTCAATGGATTCAATAAGAACAGAATTAAGAAAATATCACACTGGAGATTATCCATATTATTTAGTTTTTAAAGTTTTATCTGAAGCAAGCTTATCAACCAATAGTATGGGTTTAACTGATGTAAAATATATTGGATCTTTCATGTATCGTAGGGGCAAAAAAGTAAATGGCATTTCAGCTAGTATGACAGCGAATAATTTCATTCAGATTTTAGAGACTTATACTAAATAAGTATTAAACATCTTTGCTTTACACTTAAGTGTTTTTATAGTAAACTTAACTCTGTTATTAGGTTGCACAAAAAGCTAACCTCGTAGTGTTTTAATATTATTAAAACTCACGAAACTTTTTGGCGTACAAACATTGTCCGCCCAGAGCGGATTATTTTTATTTATGAAAGACAAAGAAATTAAAACAACAGAAGTAGACTCTGTATCAGAGGAAAAAGCTAAAGCTAAAAAAAATAGCTTAATGGCAAAAATTTTCAATGACACAAAAAACCCTCCAATGAGTGGAGAAGTTATTGAAGGTGCAGTTATTGGTATAGAAAAATCTAGAGTATATGTAGACCTACAACCATTCGGTACTGGTCTTATATATGGAAAAGAATTTATAACAGCAAGAGATGTTATAAGAAAAATAAATATTGGAGATACCGTCTCAGCTAAAATAGTAAGCACAGTAAACAATGAAGGTTATATAGAACTTTCTCTCAAAGAAGCAAGACAGGCCCTTATCTGGGATGAAGCAGAAAAAGCTATCAAAGATAAGAGAATATTTGAACTTCCTGTTCAAGAAGCAAATAAAGGAGGTCTTATTATCACATGGCAAGGTATTATAGGTTTCTTACCAGCTTCACAGCTTGGTTCTGAACATTACCCTAAAGTTGAAGATGGAGATAAAGATAGAATTCTTGAAGAACTTAAGAAACTTGTCGGACAAAAAATATCTGTCGCAATGATAACAGCATCACCAAAAGAAGGTAAACTTATATTCTCAGAAAAGAATCTTGAAAAGAAAGAAAAACAAAAAGCTACAGATAAATATAAAGTTGAAGATACTTTTGAAGGAGAAATTACAGGTGCTGTAGACTTCGGAGTGTTTGTAAAAATAGAAGACGGTCTTGAAGGTCTAGTACACATCTCAGAAATAGATTGGATACTCGTTGAAGACCCAAGAACATTATTCAAAATTGGAGATAAAGTAAAAGTTAAAGTTATAGATATCAAAGATGGTAAAATATCACTATCTATAAAAGCACTGAAAACAAATCCTTGGGTTGAAGCTGAGAAAAAATACAAGAAAGGAGATGTAGTAGAAGCTGTTATCATCAAATTCAATAAATACGGTGCACTTGCAAGTATTGAAGAAGGTGTAGCTGGTTTGGTACACGTATCTGATTTCGGTTCAGAAGCAAAGATGAAAGAAAAAATAAGTTTGGGTAAAACATATTCTTTCAAAATAAATGTATTTGAACCAAAAAACCAAAAGATGGGATTGGGATTTGAGTATAAAGAAACAGTAAAATAAAAGTTAGAGGTTTTAGAAAAATACAGATACAAACACAAAGCGCGCCCCTTTGGGACGCGCTTTGTGTTTGATTGAATTATCTTTAAATTCTTTTCCTAGGGGAGTCCTCGGAGAATTCCCCGAGGACTCCCCTAAGGAAATTAAAAACAGCCCGTTTATCAATCTACCGAAGTAGAAAAATAAACGAACTGTATGAGAAACAACAGACTGAATCACAGTTGCGAAACCACCACGCCCTTTACTGGTCATTCATTTTACTCCTCTGACCGCTTTGTATCATTTATCTAGGCCTAGTATTGGAGCAAAATCCGTAGGTTTCATAATATGAGTCCCACGCTTTTTGACGTGTACTCATTGCTTGTGGTGAATACGCGCCATGATTGCGACATGCAATTTCAGCACGTTCAGAAATATCAATATCTCTACGTACTTGCCTATCTACTTCATCTCTATTATTGTCGCCCATAACTACATCCTTTCTTTTTTGTGTTTTGCTTGATCTACAACAGTAGTAGTCATAGCCAAAAGACTTCAATTTTCTAAAGACTTTTGGCTATGACTAACTGTTTTTGTTAAAGAACTATCTTATACATAAGTATACATATTTTTCGTGTTTTGTCAATGATTTTGAGTTTTTTGTATTGTCATTCCCGCGTAGGCAGGAATCCAAGCTGTGTTAATTAAGAATAATGGATCCCGTTCTACAACGGGATGACAATACAAAATATATATGGAAATTTTCTACTAGTTTATGTCGTGTTTTAATGGACCAACCCATTTGAATAAAAATTTTCTGATAAGCACTACGTGACGTGATTTTGCAAAATCATCACCTCGGTTTTTAATTGCATTCACACTAGCGAGCAAGGTAATCCCTTTTGAGAAACTTGGTAGG
>JBAYAG010000014.1:0-10238 GCA_041669885.1 Minisyncoccota bacterium
AACTTCATAACCCAATTTTTCTATATATGGAATTAATTTTTCTTTCATTACAAAACCAGCATGATCTGTACCAATATATATTTTAGGTTTATAACTTACAATTCCAATTTCTCTCATTTGGTTTAATTATACCACCGTTTCTTTTATTTAAAAACAATAAAATATAATCTAAGATAATATAGATAACAAAACCTTTTTAATAATCTGTGGATTTGCTGAACCCTTAGTTATTTTAATAACCTGTCCGATAAAAAACTGTAACGAAGTTTCTTTACCTGCTCTATAGTCTTCCAAAACTTTAGGGTTATCAGATATAACTTTTTCTATTATAATTTTCAAAGAATCCTCGTCATTTTTCTGAATTAAACCTTCTTTTTCAGCAACTTCTTCTGGATCTATATTATCTTTTACGACTCTGATAAGTAAATCTTTTGCTGTTCTCGAAGAAATTTTGCCTTCTGAAATCATAGTAATAATTGATGCAAACTTATTACTATCAGGAAATTCAGTTATAGAATCTTTAGACATTATTCCAACAAGGTCAGAAGAAATGTAGTTTGATGCGATTTTCACCAAATCATTATTTGATAAATTTAAAATAACTTTTTCAAAGAAATCACCCAGCTCGATATTAGATACAAAGCTCTCTGCATCTTGCTCTTTTATATTTAGAACTTTTACGTATCTGTCTCTCCTTTGCCATGGAAGCTCTGGCAGTCTATTTGCTAGTTCTTTTAGATCAAAAACTTCTGATATCATCATTTTAGGTAAATCTGGATCAGGAAAATATCTGTAGTCATGAGAATCTTCTTTTATTCTCTGAGAAAAAGTTTTCTGTTTAGATTCATCCCAACCACGAGTTTCTTGAATTATTTTTTCACCTCTTTCCAAGACCTCAATATGTCTTTCTACTTCATAAGCAATAGCTCTTTCAACTGCCCTAAAAGAATTAAGATTTTTAACTTCAACTTTTGTACCAAGCTTATCATCGCAATCACTTACAGAAATATTTGCCTCGACTCTCATTTCTCCTTTCTCCATATTTGCATCGCCAGCACCAAGATATTGTAAAAGTAATTGTAATTCTTTTGCAAAGTTAGAAGCATCTTTAGCTGTGTGGATAACAGGTTCTGTAACAAGCTCCATAAGAGGTACACCAGAACGATTAAAATCTACAAGAGAAAAATCCCCTTGATCGTGAGATGATTTTGCCGTGTCTTCCTCTAAATGTATTCTGGTTAGTCTAACACCATTTAAATAACCCTCAGAAACCAAAGGATATTTATATTGGGTTATCTGATAACCTTTTGGAATATCTGGATAAAAATAATTCTTTCTATCCCATTCTGTAAAATTCGCAATAGTTGAACCACAAGCAAGCCCAACACGAACAACATGTTTGATAGCTTCTTTATTAAGCACAGGAAGCGTACCTGGCTGAGCGGTACAAACAGAACAAATATTTACATTGGGGCTTTTTTCTTCAGGATCATTTTTACAGGAACAAAACATCTTTGTTTTTGTCTTCAGTTCGGCATGAATTTCTAAACCGATAGTAGTTTTATATTTACACTCTTTTTCCATATATCAAGATATTATCATAAAAAAGTAAAAAAAGAAGTTTTGTCTAAAACTTCTTTTTTTTACTTATTCTTCTCTCAAGATCTTAATTAAATTATCTTTAAGTTTTTTAACTGATTCATTATCATATACTGTAGCTGTGTAAACATTCTTATTTACCTTTTCTATCTTTTTAATTATTGATATTAGTTTTTTCTCATCTATCAAATCGGTTTTTGTAAGAATAATTATTTCTTTTTTTTCTGCGAGTTCTTCACTATAATCTTTCAGTTCTTTTCTAATAATTTTATATGCCTTCACCACATCCTCATTCTCTAAAGAAATACAATGCAATAAAACTTTTGTTCTTTTAATATGTCTCAAAAATTTATGTCCAAGACCTTTACCCTCTGAAGCTCTTTCTATAAGACCAGGAATATCTGCAAGAATAAAACCGTACATATCACCAAGTGCTGGTTCAAGTGTAGTAAACTGATAAGCACCAATTTTTGATTTTGAATTTGTAAGCTCATTTATAAGACTAGACTTTCCAGCATTTGGAAGACCTATTAACCCAGCATCCGCAACAAGTTCAAGTTCTATATTAAAATCTGCTTCTTCACCATTCTTTCCATCTGTCTGTTGTTCAGGAGCTCTATTTACAGAATTTTTAAAATACTCATTACCAAGACCACCCTTACCACCATTAAGTATTTTAATCTCTTTTTCATCTTCAACAAGATTAAAAACTTCTCTAGTTTCTAAATTCGTAACGATAGAACCAATAGGTAAATCTATAAATAGATCCTGGCCATTTCCGCCATGCATACTTTTCTTCATGCCAGACTCTCCGTTCTCTGCAGAAAATTCTTTAGTATTCTTATATTTTTCTAAAACACCAATATCTCTAATGGCTCTAATATAAACATCACCACCTTTTCCACCATTTCCCCCAGCAGGACCAGCTTTATCTATACCTTTTTCATGTCTCCAACGCACAACACCCTCTCCGCCCTTCCCAGCACTAATATGTATTTTTAATTCATCTATAAAAGCCATGATTTTTAGTTTAAAGTTAATTATTAACCGCAAATTTTGCCATTTCCATTGCACCATCAAAAGTTCTCGCTGAACAAAGAAATCTTTTTATATGACAAAACATAGCATCTTTTACACCACTTATCAAAGCTAGTTCTTCTTTTTCTTTACCAGCCCAACTTTCTGGAAGATCTTTTCTATTTTTAAAAACATTTAAATCATCTCTAATAGTATAGACTCTCCATGTCTTATCTGAATCATTTTTAACAACAACAAAAAGTGGTTCTTTAAATTTATTTACAATTTCTTTCCAAGGTAAATCACCTTCCAAAACCAAGATTCTTTTATCTTCTGTTTCTTCGTATATCTTTTTTATAATATCTTTTGCTATCTCAAATTCCTCAATTAAATTTTTAGTCCTCTTTATTTCTTTCTCTAAAATATTTCTTGCAAACTTTACAGTTTCTACAAAAATTTTATCTACATTACTTATATCTTTTTTACCTGTAGGATTAAAATCATGAATAAGATCTGACAAAGTAAAATGAGATACATTATCAAATAAGCATTTTGTTATATTTACTCCATTATCTTCAGCATCTAATGATTCTATTATTTTTTTATCTATCCTTTCTGATACCTTTTTATCACCACAAATTTTTTCACCAAACTTCTTCCACATTGATCCAAAGCTTGCATAAGGCACTCCATTATCTCGAGTACCCGCTCCGCCTTCTTGATGATGATCAAATCTAGTTTCGCCATCATTTATAAAACCAACATCAAAAACATAGTCCGCCTTTTTTATAATTTCTATGTCTCTTGTTCTTTTTATCTCTAGCTCTTCTATATCAACATTTAAATATAAAGAAAGCGCCGCAACAGAAAATACATCGTCTGCATGAAATCTACCACTATGGACAGCAACCGACTTTTTCTTCTTATTAAAAAAAATCATTTTTTAAGTAAATTTTTAATCTCATCCACATCTTTAGATATAGAATTAATTCTTTGAAAGATCTCTTTTATCTCAGTTTCTTCTTTTTTAATTTCGTCTTCTGTCTTTTCATCTACTCTTTTTTCATGTCTAAGCCCGGATAAAATAATTTTATCTCCGATCATAATAGAGACAAAAAGACCTGTTAAAAGAAGTAGAAAAATAGTCCAAATGAGAGTTATTGGTTCATAAAAAATAACTCCGCTCCAACCGGCTAGTCTAAAAATTATTTTTATTTCCTCAACCATATAAGAAAAGCCTTCACCTATCATAATCTTATCTGCTGTATGCCAAACTGCTCTCCAAAATAAAACTGTTAATATTCCTCCTATTATGGCATACAATATTGACCGGTGACTCAACCTTGCTCTTAGTCTATCTTCTACTCTATCAAAATATTTAAATATTGTTTTAATGATCATATGCGAATATTATACACTATTTTATAAGTTTTTTACCACTCATACTTTTAGGTATTTTAATTTTAAAAATATCTAATATAGTCGGCGCTATACCAGACAATTCTCCAGAAAGAACCTTGAGTCTTTTATCAGTAACAATAAAAGGAACAGGGTTGGTAGTATGCGCAGTGTGTTTTTCCCCAGTTTTAGGATCAACGTTCAATTCTGCATTACCATGATCTGCCGTTATTATAGATACAACTTTTTTCTTTTTTGCTATTTTAATAATTCTACCGAGCTCACGATCAGTAGTCTCTATGGCAATTTTTATAGCTTTTTCGTTACCTGTATGACCAACCATATCTGGATTAGCAAAATTTACAAAAATAAAATTTGTGCCATTCTCTATTTCTTTTATTGCTTCATCTGCTATTTCTTTTGCTTTCATCTCTGGTGCTAGGTCGTGTGTAGGAATATCTTTTCTACTATCAATAAGAATTTGTTTTTCTTTCAAATATGCTTTTTGCTCTCCTCCATTTAAAAAGTAAGTTGCGTGGGCAAACTTTTCTGTTTCAGCTATATGAGCTTGGGTTAATTTTGCTTTTGAAATTTCTTTAACTAAAGTTGTTTCTATTTTTACAGGAGCAAAAGCAACTTCAGTTTTCAACTTTTTATCATATTGTGTCATAGACACAAAAAATAAATTCATTTTCTTTTTTCTCTCTAAAATTTTTTGCGAAATCATTCTTGCTCTATCTGCTCTAAAATTAAAGAAAAAAACTCCATCATTTTTGTTTATTGGATACGAATGACCTACTTCATCCGCAAAGATTGTTGGTTCAATATATTCATCAGTCAAGTTTTTCTGATAATATCCCTTTACAACTTTTGAAGCTTTTTTGTTCCAAAGAATATTACCTTTATTATCAAAAAGCATTTCTTCTGCTTTTTTTAATCTGTCCCAATTATTATCTCTATCCATTGCAAAATATCTTCCACAAATACTAGAAATATAACCAACTTTTAATTTTTCTATTTCTTTTTCAAGTTCTAATAAAAAGTCAGCCGCACTTTTAGGTGGAGTGTCTCTTCCATCAGTAAAAACATGTATATAAATATTCTTTATATCTGCTTCTTTTGCGGTTTTTAAAAAATTATATAAATGATCAGTATGAGAATGAATTCCTCCCGGACCCAAAAGGCCGATTACATGGAGAAATGATTTGTTTTTCTTTACGTGAGTAAATAACTTTTTAAAAGCTAAATTTTTAGAAAAATTATTATTTTTAGCAGAATCAGTTATACGAACAAGATCCGTGTAAACCACCTTACCTGCACCTATAGCCATATGCCCTACCTCACTATTACCCATTTGCCCATCTGGTAAACCCACAGCCCTACCACTTGCAAGAAGTAAGGAATGTGGATAATTATCCCATAATTTAGAAAAAACAGGCTTCTTTGTTAAAGCTATAGCATTATGTTTCTTGTCCTCTCTATAACCCCAACCGTCAAGAACAATAAGTAAAACTTGCTTACCCGTATTCTCGGAACAGGGTTTCTTACCTGTTTTTGAAAGTATTTTATTGTGAACTTTCATATATGTCTTTTTCATAACTTTTTTATTTGAAATAATAATATTATCTTGTAAATATTTATTGTTAATAATACCTAAAGATATACAAAATTCCAATAAAGTGTAAAAAACATTTTCAATAATAGTTGGCCACATTTTAAAATAAAAAAATAATTAAAAATTAATAAACTAAAAAACTCCCCTCATCAGGGAGTTTTTTAAAAAAATAAAAATAAACTTTAAATTTTTAAGGCTGTTTTCCCTGGATACTCAGCTTTTTTGCCAAGTTCTTGTTCAATTCTTAATAATTGATTGTATTTACAAATTCTTTCACTCCTACATAGAGAACCTGTTTTTATTTGTCCTGTTCCGAGGCCAACCACTAAATCTGCGATAGTACTATCTTCTGTTTCTCCTGATCTATGTGATACAACGCTTGTATAACCCGCTTTCTTTGCCATATTTATAGCATCGATTGTCTCTGTTACCGTTCCGATTTGATTCAATTTTATAAGAATTGAGTTTCCTGCTTTCTTTTCGATTCCTTCTTTTAATCTTTTAATATTTGTAACAAATAAATCATCACCAACAATTTGAATTTTCTTTCCTAGTTTCTTTGTAAGAAGCTGGTATCCTTCCCAATCATCTTCTGCCAAACCATCCTCGATTGAAATTATTGGGTATTTGTTTACTAGATTCTCATACCAAGAAACCATTTCTTCACTTGTAAATTCTTTCTTTTCTGAAGCGAGAACATATTTACCTTTCTCTTTATTAAATAATTCACTTGTTGCACCATCGATAGCAATAGAAATATCCTTTCCTGGTTTATATCCAGCAGCTTCTATAGCCTCAATAATAACTTGAATAGCAGCTTCATTATTTGGTAAAGATGGAGCATAACCACCCTCATCACCAACAGAAACATTCATACCTTTTCCTTTTAAAATCTTTTTTAAAGCATGGAAAGTTTCAGCACCATATCTCAAAGCTTCTGCAAAAGTTTTTGCTCCAATAGGCATAATCATAAACTCTTGTAAATCTGTAGAATTTTCTGCATGTCTTCCACCATTTATAATATTCATCATAGGAACAGGAAGTCTTACAGAATTACCAGTTTTTCCTATTTCTTTAAAATATTTATAAAGAGGCTTTTTCTCACTCTTTGCAACTGCATGAGCAAAAGCAAGTGAAATGCCCAAGATAGCATTCGCACCTAAGTTTGCTTTGTTTTCTGTACCATCAACTTCGATCATTTTTTGATCCAATGTTTTTTGGTTCCATTCTTTTCCAACAAGAGCTTTCTTCAAAGTCGTATTAACATTTTCGACTGCTTTCAAAACACCTTTGCCACCATATCTCTTTTTATCTTCATCACGAAGTTCAACTGCCTCATAGCTTCCTGTAGATGCACCTGATGGTACAGCTGCTCTTCCGAAAGAACCATCTCCTAAAGTAAGATCAACCTCAACTGTTGGGTTTCCTCTTGAGTCCAGTATTTCTCTGGCAAAAATTTTTGAAATTTTATGCATTTTTTTAAAATTATTAATTATTAATGTATTTACCCCAGTCAAACAAAAACACAGTTTGACGAGGTTTAGAAAAATATAGTCACAATGTTTCTTATTTTTCTAAATAACAAGTAGATTGGTATTTTATCATAAGTTTTTCTAAAAAGTATATGTGGATAAAAATCCAGACAACAAGAATAAATACAGAGCAATTTTGCTTCGCAAAATTGCTCTTATTAAATTCTTATAATAAAAAACAAAACCGTCCACTTAAGTTTATTAAGCAAACGGTTTTTATAATTAAGAATTCCTTTCAAGGAAACTGGCTATTCTCCTAGCAATCCATACCTGCCGACTTACAATATCAACAGGTCTAACCAAGACGTTAGCTTTGAAAAAGTGTTTCTTCTCACTAATAGTTAAATCTATGGAAGCGACAAAACCATCAATTTCAAAAAAACAGTCTGTTCCAAAACGAAAGTCTAATCTGGTTCCGACAGAAACAAAAAGTCTTAAATTCTTGCTCCGTTTTTCACCAAGAACAAAACGTACATTTTGAAAAAGATTCATCGAAAGTTTAGTCTTTGGTCTTTTAGGATTCCAGTGATTGAACAAACCCTGCTTTTTCTTCACCTCCTCAACAGAGTCAAAGAAATTTGTCCTCGTCGCTTGTTCTCCTTGTAATCTCAAATCAACACGAGAAATACCTAAAACTAAACGTTCAAAGTCTTCTCCCGTTTGAACATCCAACATCTTTCCTCCTTTCCTTTTAAGAACTGAGTAATTCCTTTCTCATACTAAATAAATAAACAAAACTCGTCAATATTTTAAAAATACTGACGAGTTTTATTTATTTATTATTTTCCACAACACTTTTTATATTTCTTTCCACTTCCACAAGGACAAGGATCGTTTCGCCCTATTTTACTATCATTTTTAATTTGAGATGAAACTGAAGAATTATCACTCACCCCTTCTGCTCCAGCCAATTTCATATTTTTTTGAGTCTCTTTAAGTTTTTCTTCTTCAGCTTGAAATGCACCCGCACCAATATGTGGTAAAAGATTCAAAATCTGTTCATCAATAGCACTCTGCATATCTTTAAATAATTTTAATCCTTCCTTTTTATATTCCACAAGTGGATCTCTTTGACCGTAAGCTCTCAAGTTTACACTTCCTCTCAAATAATCCATCATTTCAAGATGGTCTACCCAAAACATATCTATAGCTTGAAGCATTATGATTCTTACTATTCTATAAAACTCACTTTCCCCAAGAACGGATATTTTTTCATCGATTATTTTTCCTGCCCCGTCAAATTGGCTTTCCATTTGACTAGGGTGAAATTCAATCACCTCATTTAATTTTTCCTTTATAGAATCAATATCACCTAAAAGTATTTTTCTTCTTTTCTCATAAATAGTCTTTCTTTGAAAATTTAAGACATCATCATACTCCAAAACTTGTTTTCTAGAATCAAAATTAAAGCCTTCTATTTTTGTTTGGGCACTTTCAAGAGACCTTGTTATAAGATAATTTTCAATTGGCTCATCTTCAGCTATACCAAACCTCCCCATCATTTTTTTGACAGTATCTGAAGCAAAAATCCTCATAAGTGAATCTTCAAGAGAAACATAAAACTGAGTTACTCCAGGATCACCTTGTCTTCCAGATCTACCTCTAAGCTGATTATCTATTCTCCTTGCATCATGTCTTTCAGTGCCTATTACACAAAGTCCACCCAAAGCTTTTACTTTATCGTATTCTTCTTGATTAAAAGGAACACCACCAAGCTTAATATCAACACCTCTACCCGCCATATTTGTAGCGACAGTAACAGCACCAAATTTACCTGCTTGTGCAACTATCTCTCCTTCCTTTTCATGATTTTTTGCATTAAGAACGTTGTGAGGCACTCCCTCTCTCTTTAAATATTCAGAAAGGATTTCATTTTTTTCTATAGAAACAGTACCAATAAGAACGGGTTGTCCTTTTTTATTATATTCCTTTACTATCCTTGCAAGAGCCTTAAACTTTCCATTTTCTGTTTGAAAAATAAAATCATTTAAATCTTTTCTCTGTACAGTTTTGTTTGTTGGAACAGGAATAGTGTCCATATGGTAAACCTTGAAAAATTCTTCTGTAGAAGTAAGAGCTGTCCCTGTCATACCAGAAAGCTTCTTATACATTCTAAAATAGTTTTGGAATGTAATAGAGGCAAAGGTTCTAGATTCTTTTTGAACATCTACCCCTTCTTTTGATTCAATAGCTTGATGTAGACCTTCTGACCATCTCCTACCTGGTTGAAGTCTACCAGTAAATTCATCTACAATAACTATCTCTCCATCTTTTACAACATAATCTTTATTTAATTCAAAAAGAGCTTTGGCTCTAACTGCAGTTTCTAAGTGATGAACATATTTTACTCCACCGTCAGTATAGATATTTTCTACACCAAGAGACTTCTCTGCTCTATTTATACCAGAATCAGTAAGTTGTATTGCTTTATGTTTTTCGTCTACAGTAAAATCAACATCTTTTTGAAAATCTCTAACAATTTTTGTAAAAGTATCATATAAAGTTCCAGAATTTGAAGTTGGAGCAGAAATAATAAGAGGAGTTCTAGCCTCATCTATAAGAATAGAATCTACTTCATCTACGATTGCAAAATTATATTCTTTTTGTCTTAAATCAGAAATATTATATTCAATATTATCTCTCAAGTAATCAAAACCAAATTCATTATTTGTACCATAAGTTATATCTGCAAGATATGCTTCTTTTCTAGAACAAGGCTTCAAAAATTCATGGACAACTTTAAATGAACCGAGTTCATCTCTTTTCTCATCAAGTTTTTCATCTTCTTTTGGTGATATATGAGTCGGGTCATAAAGAAAAGAAGACTCATGGTTGAGCACCCCGACAGAAAGTCCTAATGCATTATATATTTGTCCCATCCAAACAGCGTCTCTCCTTGAAAGATAATCATTTACGGTAATTACATGCACGCCATGTTGAGAGATTGCATTTAAATAAGCAGGAAGAGTAGCAACAAGAGTTTTTCCTTCTCCTGTTTTCATTTCAGAAATATTACCCCTATGTAAAATAATTCCTCCTATAAGTTGAACATCAAAATGTCTTTGTCCTAAAGTTCT
>JBAYAG010000015.1:0-9911 GCA_041669885.1 Minisyncoccota bacterium
AAGTTTTTAGAAAAATCAAACTGTTTGACGAGTGCAACGAGGAGTTTTTGATTTTTCGTATAAAAAACTGAATATAATTTTCAAATTTACGAAATGCTTTAGTGAAGAAAATATGTGAGCGAGTTTAAACATCTATATTCGCCATCTTAGCATTTGATTGAATAAATGCTTTTCTTGCCGGAACATCAGTTCCCATAAGCATATCAAACACTTGGTCTGCATCCTGACCATCTTCAACAGTAACTCTTTTCATTAATCTCTTTGCAGGATCCATCGTTGTTTCCCAAAGTTCATCGGCATTCATTTCTCCAAGACCTTTGTATCTTTGTACAGAAACCTTTGGAACTTTTTTACCTTCAGTCTCGACGTCTACTGCTATTTCCTCTCCACTTTCAACCTCCGCAACTTCACTATCAGATATTTTTGATTTCTTAAAGAAATCTGCTTTTTCTTCTTCAGAATAAAAATAATGAATCTCTTTACTAATCTTTACTTTATAAAGTGGTGGTTGAGCTATACATATATGTCCCCCATCTATAAGAGGTCTAAAATGTCTATAAAACAAAGTTAGATGACGAGTTCTAATGTGTGCTCCATCAACATCAGCATCAGTTGCTATAATAATTTTATGATATCTGAGTTTTTCTATATCAAATGTATCACCTATAGCAGTACCAATAGCAACAACAAGATTTTTGATCATTTCTGAATCAAGCATTTTATCAAGTCTTGCTCTTTCAATGTTTAAAATTTTTCCTCGAAGTGGTAATATCGCTTGAGTTTTTCTATCTCTACCTGTTTTTGCGGTACCACCAGCAGAATCTCCCTCAACGATAAATAATTCAGATTCTGAAGCATCTTTGCTCTGACAGTCTGCAAGCTTACCAGGAAGGGTCATTCCTTCGAGTGCACCCTTTCTTAGTATTGAATCTTTCGCAGCTTTAGCGGCCTTCCTAGCTTTAAGGGCTAATAAGACTTTCATTATCATAGCTTTTGCATCATCAGGATTTTCCTCTAGAAACATCGCAAATGATTCACTAAAAACTTCATCCACCGCTCCTCTAGCCTCCATAGAACCAAGTTTTGCTTTCGTCTGACCTTCAAATTGAATTTCTCTTATTTTTACAGAAACAACAGCAGTTAGACCCTCTAATACATCGTCACCAGTAAAATTATCTTCATTATCTTTTATGAGATTATTTTTTCTAGCATAATTATTTAACGTTCTTGTAAGAGCTGTTTTAAAACCAGTTATGTGAGTTCCTCCCTCTGAGTTATATATATTGTTTGCAAAAGCCATTATTCTGGAAGAAATATCATCTACGTATTGTAAAGAAATTTCAACCGACTCAACTCCATCTGCTTTTTTCTCAATATAAAAAACATTCTTATGTATTGGTTTTTGAAATTGATTATAAAATTTAACAAGTGAAAGTAAACCTCCTTCAAAATAAAAAGAATTTGATAAAGTTTCAAGTCCAAGTTCTGAAATATAAAATATATCTTTAGTGTCAATTTTTTCTACAACATTTCTTGCATCAATAGTAGTAATCCTTAAACCCTTAACAAGATAAGCTTGCTGTCTCATATGAGAAACTACCTTATCGTAATCAAAAATTATTCCCTCTTTAAAAATTTCTGGATCTGGTTCAAAAGTAACTATGGTTCCATTTTTATCAGTTTTACCACATTTCTTTACAGCGGTTTTCACCTTACCTTTTGAATACTCCTGAAAATAAGAACATCCATCTTTATGAACATCAACTTTCATATATGTAGAAAGAGCATTTACGACGGAAGCACCAACACCGTGAAGACCACCAGATACTTTATAACCAGTCCCTTCTCCTCCAAATTTTCCTCCGGCATGTAAAACTGTCATAATAGTTTCAAGTGCAGAAACTTTTGTTTTTTCATGAATATCTACTGGAATACCTCTTCCATTATCTGTAACTCTTACTCTATTACCAGGTAAAAGGACAACTTCTATGTGATTACAAAAACCACCCATCGCTTCATCACGAGAGTTATCAAAAATTTCTGTGACAAGATGTTGCAAACCATCAGGCCCAGTTGTTCCAATATACATTCCAGGACGCTTTCTAACAGGCTCTAAACCCTCAAGAACTTGAATAGAACTAGCATCATAGTGGCTTTCCTTTTTAACGTTTTTTACCTCTTTTTCATCTTTATTTTTAGACATTTTTTTAATTTAAAAAATAAAGGGTTTAAATGATTCAAATTAGAAAGATAACCTTTATTTTTAATAATTTTATTACTTTTTTACTGGATAATTATATCAAAAAAAGAAGTTAAAAGAAAGTTAAATTTTAGATAAAAAGATAGTTTTTTATTGCATACATTATTTTTATGTGTTACTATTTTTTATAGATTACAATGTTCCCCAAAAAAGGAGAGTTAAATGAATCAGGAGGCAGTCGAGTCTGAAATTCACGATTACATGGCAATGAATGGGACGAACACCGTTCCTTGTCACAAGTTGGCTCAATTCGGCCAAAGACACGGCCTGTATAATGCTCGTTTTCTCAATGACCTCGTCAAAAAAGTCTGGACTTCGCATATTGAAAATGCGGCTTAATCCAGTCAAAATAATTCGGCACATTACCTATATGTGCCGAATTTTAATTTACAAAAATAGCTAATCTTCTCCAAACCTTTTTGAAATCTTCAATAGAAATATTCTTATTATCTATGTTTTCTGGATCATTAATATAAAAACTTTTCATATTTTCTTCATCGATTTCTATACCAGAAATAATAAACATATGCCCATACTTTTTTATATCTCTCAATACAGAGACAATAACTGGTTTTTTATCTAATATATTTTGTTTAATTTTTTCTAAGCCTAATTCAAAATATTCTTTTTCAAAATTAAAATTTTTAAAATCTTGTCTATAGGCCAATACCCCATTGTTTTTTAATAAACTAACAAGTAACTCGTGTCCCCAACCAAACTCTCTAGTATATCCGTCTTTCTCCTTTCCTTTTTCTTTAAGAACTTCAGAAATCTTTAAACCTTCTTCTATCAGATTCATAGCTTCAACTTTCTTTCCATAAAAATCTAAAACCATTTGTAGGCATGTAATAGAACAAGATTTACTCTGCCAATCTTTTTCTATTTTTTCAGAATATTGAGAATAATACGGTATATCAATTTTCATTGTATTACTTTTTACTTTAAAAACTTTATAAACTTTATACTCTATTATCTTACCTGCCAACCAACATTAGAATTCATTTTGTTAGTAATCCTTTGCATTATTACATTCACTTCTTCATCTGAAAGAGTTTTTACATATGATTGAAATATAAGTCTGTAAGCATAAGAAACCTTTGACGAACCATCCTCAAATTTCTTGGTAAATACATCAAACAATCTATTTTTAACCATAAGTTCACCGGCTTCACCTAAAATAATATTAAAGATTTCTTCTTGTTTAGTTCCCTCTGGAGTAAATACAGCAATATCTCTTATCATAAATGGATATGTTGATATTTTTTTGAATTTTTTTGTATTATCACCAACAGAAGAAAAATCATATTCTATTTTTTCTTCATTTATTTTTTGAATCAAATCATCCCATTCATATTCAGCAATATTTTCTTCAGTATTTATTTTTAATGGGATAATCCCTAATATTTTAGAAATAGCTTCTTGTGCATCATTAATTAAATCTACCTCTTTTGGTTTTTTAATTCCTAATGGATTTTTTACACCTATTACTAATCTTTGATATTCTCCTTCATTTGTAAAAATATGTCCAAATTCAAAAACTTTAATTTGTGTCATCTCAACAAGCTCGTTGTATCTTATATTAAATTCTAAAGAATCTTTAATTCCATCGGCAAGATTTGTCCTTAAAAATTTCCTTTCTGGTGACATTGGATTTTCAAGTTCTATTTCCCCACTACTTCTAAAAGAATAATTTATAACTTCAGAAAAACCGAGTTTATAAAGTTCTCTTCTAATTTTTTCTTTATAACAAAAATCTTTATTAACTATAGTAAAATTATCTTCATCTGATAGTAGAACATTTCCAATCTTTTCATAACCATATATTCTTCCTATTTCCTCTGCTAAATCTTCCTTAATTCTCAAATCTAATCTTTCATCTGGAACAGTTATAACAAATCTTTCTTCATTATCGGACATTCTTCTAATCCCGACTATATTTTTAAAACTTTCAGATTTATTTAAATCTTCTATAACAACGCCTCTTGATTCAGTACAATGTATTATTTTATTATTATCAATATACAATCCACAATGATCTACTCCTGATTCAACTTTAGTTCCAGGTAAAAATTCAATACTTTGATAATCTATTTTTCTTTTTAAATCGCCCGTATTAACAAAAATAATATCTCCAACTTTTATCTCATCTCTATCTACAATCTTACCAAAAACATACTGGTCAACAGACATTCTTGGTATTTGTATTCCACCTTGTGCAAACAAATAACTTACAAAACCAGAACAATCAAAAAATCTAGGAGCATCATAAGAAACACTAGCGCCATATTTATATGGTATATCAACTAATGATTGAGCAATTTTTATTACTTCATCCACTGGTTTAACTTTTTTCCATTCAAAACCAAATTTATTAAAAATATTTTCTACATCTTCATCTTTTATTGAAACACCTATAATAGAACTGGCCTCCCCACTTGAAATACCAAGCTTATATTTGTTTACTCTTCTAGGATAATTATCTACAACTTCACCAACTTTTGTATTTTCTGTACCAGCAATTTCAACTATAACCTTTGTAAGAATATTCATAGCTTCACTAGACATCTCCGTAGAATAATCATTCTCATATCTCTTAGATGCATCCGTCTGAATTTTTAATCTTTGAGATGTCTTTCTTACAAGTACCGGATCAAAGCTTGCTGATTCAAGTACTATATTTTTTGTATTCTCGTTTAGCTCTGCATATGTCCCACCTTTAATACCAGCAATAGCTAAAGGATTTGAACTATCCGTGATAAGTAAAACATTTTCGTCCAAATCAACTTCTTTTTTATCAAGTGTAGTGATATGGTCTCCTATTTTTGCTTTTTGTATACTAATAAGGACATCACCTTTTCCAAGTTTATCGGCATCAAAAGCGTGCATTGGCTGACCAATTTCAAACATTACAAAATTTGTAGCATCAACAATATTATTTATAGATCTTTGTCCGATAGATTCCAACTTCTCTTTTAACCAAAGTGGTGATGGTCCAACTTTTATATTTTCTATAACTCTACCAATATACCTTTTACAAAGTTTTTCATCTTCAATTCTTACTTCAAGTTTTTTTGAAGTTTCTGAAATTTGAAAATCTTTTAGTTTTCTAGAATTATTTCTTACTTTTAATCCGAATATCGCACCGACTTCTTTAGCTATACCTCTATGACACAAACAACTATGATTTGAATTTGGTAAAGTCTTTACATCCATAGTTATATCACTATCATTCTCTTTTAAATCTTCCACTTCCAAAGAATGCATAGTAAGACCATCTGCTATTTTTTTAACATCTGGTAAATTACCATCAAAAAAATTTTTAAGCCAATTATAAGAAATTATCATAAATTAAAATTGATTAACTAAACGTAAATCTCCTGAATAAAAGAGTCTTATATCATCAACGCCATATTTCATCATGGCTAATCTTTCAACTGAACAACCAAAAGCAAAACCTTTCCATTCGTTTGGGTTTATTCCCATATTATTCAAAACTCTAGGATGAACAACGCCAGACCCCATTACCTCTACCCAACCAGTACCCTTACATACAGGACACCCTACTTCACCTTTGCATTTAAAACAAGATATATCTATTTCTGCACCAGGTTCAACAAAAGGAAAATAACTAGGCCTAAACCTGACTTCAATATCTTTTTCAAAAAATTCATCAAACATTTTATTTATAACAGTTTTTAATGTAGCAAGAGAAACTTCTTTATCAATATACAAACCTTCAAATTGTTGAAATTGCGTTTCATGTGTTGCATCTGTAGCTTCCTTCCTATATGTTTTCCCCGGACAAAGTATTTTAATTGGAGGATTTTTATTTTCCTCCATATAATGAATTTGCATTGCACTTGTTTGTGTACGCATTAATCGTCTTTCTACACCAGGAAAATCTTTACTTGGTTTAACCCAGAAAGTATCCTGCATATCTCTTGCTGGGTGATCTTTAGGAACATTCAAGGCATCAAAATTATAATATTCTGTTTCGAGTTCTGGTCCATCTACAAGAGTAAAACCCATTTTGAAGAATATTCTATTTATATCATCTATAACTCTAGTAATCGGATGTACATGAACTATTTTTTTATTTTGATCTTCCATATTTATTGATTATATCTGAAAATAGCTAAAAATTAAAGCAAAACTTCACCCACAGTATCATTGTCTTTTACATAAATAACACCATTAACGATTCTAAAATCTAAATTTTCACCCTTATATATAGTTTGGGCTTCTTTTTGCGAATTGTCCTCTATCTGCATTGCAAATACTTCGTCTTTAGAAGCGACCACTATAACACCTTCATAGCCAGGTAGAAAATCAATTTTAATTGGTTCTGTTTTAAAATTAAAAATCTGAATAGTTTTTACACAAATACCTTTATTACAAAAATATTTCGGTGCTGATTCAGTCTTACCATACCAAGATACAAAGACTTTTGTTTCATCCCTCCATAAACCGATCTTACCATCCATAATAGGAAGTTTTTCTGTACCAAGATTTTTATTTGAAAAGGAACTTGAAGCTATTTTTTGATTCTTTAAAAGAACATCATCAGAAAATAGACTTAATATATAATTATATTCTTCATTCGACTCCTTAATCTTAACTGTTGTCGTTCCCTTTTTTGAATCAATAAAATTATCTTTAGGTATATCTCTAACTTCTATCTTTTTGGGTAACATAAAAACATTTGCATCAGAAACTAAATTATCTAAAACATTTATCTTTTTTGACCAAGTATTATATCCTTCCTTCTTGACTGTTATATCATATAGGTCTGATTTCAAATTTTTAATTAATAAATCTCTTTCAAAAAAACTAGTATTATCTTTTAATTTAGAGTTTATATAAACTTCTGAATTTATTGGTGCTGAATTTATATATATACCACCTGTTTTTAATAAACTCCAACCACTTCCAAAAATATCACCATTTGCATATAAAACAAGTGCTGGTGCTATTATGATAAACATTAAAAAAAATATACCTAATTTAATTTTTTTCTTTATAATTTTAATCATTTTTTTCTATACTTAGGCGTAACCCAAAAACCCATATATTTCCCAAACATAAGTCTCGTCTGTGCATCAAGACCTGGTATAGCACCGAAAATTATAATCGTAAGAGGTATTAATATCCACTGTACTATCATAGCAATCTTATGTGAACGTTTTACCCAACTTGGAGCAAGTGGTATAAAACTACTAGAAATAATAGCACATAGAAACAATCCGAGCATGGACAATGTCATTAAAGTTTTTGTGACCATAGGAAGATTATAAGAAAGAATTGTACTATTAAAATCTCTACCACCAAATATTATAGGTAACCATCCCAAGAAAAAAATAATTAATGGATTTGTAGATAAAGACCAAAAACCTTCATACATAACAAAAGTAAATTTTAATTTTTTAAGCTTTGATATTTTTTTATTTTTCAAAAAACCAAATAAAACATAAGGACCATTTTCAACACCCCAAGCCCACCTTCTTTGTTGTTTATAAACATTTTTAACAGTCTGCCAAAAAGTCTGCGCAAGATTTGCATCCATAGAAACAGGATAAGAAAGTGGTACAACTTTATAATTTCCATCGTAAGCCAAAAGAGAATTCCAAAAGATTCTTGAATCTTCTGATACTATATTTTTCTGCCAATAACCGACATCATATAAAGTTTTAAAACAAACAGAATGAGAAGAAAAAGTTGCAAGTATCTCTGGTCTTTCTTGCTGTATCATCTGCCAAAATGTAGCTGAAAAAGAAACAACTCTTGATAAAGCTGGCGATTCCCAAATGTTGTTTGTAAAAACTGGAATTGGTTGAAAAGATGACTTTAAAGGATCTTCAGCAGTTAAGAAATTCCAAGTTAAACATTCAAAGTATTGGGGATAAACAACAGTATCAATATCAAAAGCAGAGACCAATACATCTTCATAATTGATTTTATTTTTATCTAAAATCTCTTTTCTAACTTCTTCTATACAATATGCAATATTTGATCCCTTTCCTTTTATCTCCCCAACAACATCACTAGGGTGTAATGTAAAAAATAAATATTCAAATACACTTGAAAATTCTTTCTTTGCTTTTTCAAATATTTCTAATGAGTGAGCTTTTTCTCTTTCTTCAGCAGCAAGAACTATAATAAGTTTATCTTTTTTATATTCACAGTTAATAATAGATTTTAAACTCTTTTCTACTATTTCCCATGATTCATTATAAAATGGTAATAAAATTACGTGATGAATTCTATCATATTTTAAATTAGATAACTTTTCTTTCCAATCAAGAGATAAATTATGTTTACTTCTTTTCCAATTCTGTCTAAGATAAATAGATAAATATAAAGTTTTTAATATCCAATACACATCAAAAACTATTATAAAAACGGCACAATAAAAAGGCATAAGAAAAGAAAATAAAAAAATAGAGATTATAGTAAACCAAGCCAAAAACCCTGGAATTATTTCTAAAATCCTATATATAAAATAATCTTTACCAGTTAAATCACTAGCTTTACCAACTCTATAATAAATACTTTCTTTAAATTCCATATTTTATATAAAAGTCAAAATAAAAGGCCGGTTAAGCCGGCTTTTATCCCTGGAGCCATCTCCCGGGCTTGAACCGGGGACCTACTGTTTACAAAACAGTTGCTCTACCAACTGAGCTAAGATGGCAAACAAATTATCAAATCTACAAAAAACAGTTTAGCAAATTTTATATAAAATTACAAATTAAACAATAATAAAAACTATTGATGCGGTATATCTTTATTTCTTAAAGAATCTTTATATTCAGAAACATTTTTCAAGAAAAAAGACACAGAACTTTTACTATTCAAACTACTCTTTTTAGGTTTAAGAAAAAATTTTGGCTGTTTACTATCAAACCTTCTTTTTAAATAAACAGTCTCTCTTTTAGCAAAATTAATTATAAATAAAAATATTTTATTAAAATTTTTAATTTTTATTTTAGAGAGAAAATATCTTATTACACATATTATATTATAACAATATCTATCACTTTTATGTATAACCTTTAAAGTGTTTTTATTACTAACAAAAGAGAAATTAAAAGACTTAACTATCAGCATAACAACCACAAGAAACAATGATATATAAAATAAAAATGATGTCATCTTAGTTGTAAATTTAAAAGAAATATTTCATTCGATTTTTGAAAACAATACGAATTTAAAATATAACTATTTAACATATCCATCTTAAAATGAATATGTTTATTTGATTGTACTATATCTAACAAATCTAGCTATTTCTATTTTCTCTCCAAATTTTTGAATAGCATTTTGTATAAGAGTATTAACTGTTAGACTTGGATCTTTAATATAATCTTGTTCAAGCAATATTTTTTCTTTGAAGAATGAATCTAGCTTACCATTTAATATCTTTTCTTTCATAGCTTCTGGCTTATCTTTTACTTCATCAGCAAAAGCAGATAAAACATTATTTTTTTCATCTTCTGGAACATCTTCTTTCTTCAAAAAAGATGGATTCGTTGCAGCAATCTGCATAGCTATATCATAAGCAAGCTTTTGAAAATCTTCGTGTTTTGATACAAAGTCAGACTCACTACAAAGTTCTATCATAACCCCTACGGTACCAACACCATGAACATAA
>JBAYAG010000016.1:0-9463 GCA_041669885.1 Minisyncoccota bacterium
AGTAAAATTTCTCAGACTGAAATTGAAAGTATCAAAAAGCAATATCCTCAATTTATAAATAAGATAAAATAATATTTATTATATATAGTAAGTAGAGGAGTGGGGTAAAATGTGATAATATTATTAAATGAAAAATAAAATAATAATATTTTTTATATCAATGATATTGGGAATAATAACAGGCCCTATAATGTATTTTTTAGGTCCTATGATTTTTATTAAACGATATTTTAACAGAAATAGTTCAGGTGTATTTGATGATGATATTTTTTGGACAGTGATACCTTTAATTGTATCTATTATATTATCTTTAATTTTGTTTATTTTAAATTCAAAAATTGAAAAAAAGTTAAAAATTATAAATAGTATTATTTTTATATTTATTTATATGCTTTTTTATGAAATATCTGTTATTGCATCCTGGATATTTAGTGGTGACGGTATGTAGTTACGACTTAAAATAAAACTATCCTTAACAGTAATGTTACCTCTGAAGGTTTTTTTATTTAAAAATCTCCCTCAATTTCACCAGCTCCTCTATAATCTGGTTCGCAAAATTCAAACTGTAGTCCACAAACATATATACACTTGATAAATAAATATATTATTATGTATTTATTTTTTGTAATCTAACTATATGATATTATATATAGTATGAGTATCGAAAGATTACAAACAACCACTTCCATAGAAGAGTTAAAGGAGGTTTACAAACAAAAGCTTAATAATATTATTTATAAACAACTTACTGTTGAAAATATAGATACATTTGCTGATGATGCACTAAAGGATTTAATTTCTCTTACTGACGAAATATTAAATGAATATAAAAATAATGAATCTTTAGAACCAAATATAAATCTAAATTCGCGTGAACAAGAAGACGATGCTTTTACTAAACTGGGATTATTAAATATACCAGAAACACTTCAGACAATTATTGATGTAAAAGCTAAGATTAATAATCTAAAAAACTATATTCAAGAAAGTTCAAATGAAAAATCAATAAATGAAGTATTAATTCCACCTAAGTTAGATGATGCAGAAATAATAACTGGTTCTGGTGCAGGTTTTAAAGAGAAGAGATTAATACCTCGTCTACTTACGTTGCTCTATATAATAGAAACTGATTTTGATATATTAAAAGAAGATATTAAAATTTTTGAAGGAGAAACAACTTCAAGTATGGTAAGAAAGATTCCATATACTCGTGTAGAAATACCCGATATGGAAAGAATGGTTTATATATGTGATGAAGAAGGTAATGCAAGTTATGTTTTTGATACAGAAAAACTCACAGAAGTAAATATTTTTATAGAAGATATTGATATTTCAAATAAAATTAAAATCAATAATTTAATCTCCCAACATCCAGGCACTGGAATAAGAGTTATTCAAACCAAAGATTGGAGGGCTAATATATCAGAATTTTTGGTGAATCCTATTGTTGTAAAAAAAGAAGAAGATGAAAAACTAGTTTTGATTTCTGAATTTAAAAAGAGAGAAAAAAAAGAATACTTATCCTTTGAGGCTTTTCAAGCTGAAGCGAGAGTTTTGTATCCTGGGGAAGATAATGTTCAAAGATGGTATCATAAAGAAAGAAAAAAACATTCAAATTGGCCATCAACTCCTGGAAAAAAATATATGAATAAAGGATGGATAGGTTGGTCAGAGTTGGTTGGAAGAGAAAATTATAAAAGAAAAGAATTTCTAGTCTTCGAAGTTTTTCAGGCTGAAGTAAAATCTTTATATCCTGGAGAAGGGGGTGTTCAAAGATGGTATTTTGAAGAAAGGAAAAATCATTCAAATTGGCCATCAGAACCATGGAAAATATATACCGATAAAGGATGGATAGGTTGGTCAGAGTTAGTGGGAATAGAAAACAGACTTAAAATAGAACACTTACCTTTTGAAGATTTTCAAGCTGAAGTAAGAGCTTTGTACCCTGGGAAAGGCGATGTTAAAAAATGGTATGATGAAGAAGCAAAAAAACATACAAATTGGCCAGCAGATCCTCTAAGAAAATATGCTAATGAAGGTTGGGTTGATTGGTCAGAACTAGTTGGAAAAGAAAATCGTTTAAAAAAAGAGTATTTACCTTTTGAAGCTTTCCAAGCTGAAGCGAAATCTTTATATCCTGGAGAAGGTGATGTTCAAAGGTGGTATCGTAAAGAAATAAAAAAACATCTAAATTGGCCATCAAAACCTAGGGAAAAATATATGAATAAAGGATGGATAGGTTGGTCAGAATTGGTAGGAAAAGAAAATCAATTAAAAAAAGAATACTTACCTTTTGAAGATTTCCAAGCTGAAGTGAGAGCTTTGTATCCTGGGGAAGGTGCTATTAGTACTTGGTATTATGAAGAAATAAAAAGTCATTCAAATTGGCCATCAAACCCGGACAAAAAATATGTTAATAGAGGTTGGATTGGTTGGTCAGAATTGGTAGGTAAAAAATAATAAGATTATCTGGTATTACTTAATAAGTAAAATTTCTTTTAATCTTATTAATTCTTCCATAATTTGGTTCGCAAAATTCAAACTGTAGTCCACAAAATAAAACGCCGAAAGGCGTTTTTTTATTTTGTGGACCCTAAGTGAGAAAAAGTATTTGCTCACGTTAAGACTCGAAGCCCCATTGAGCCGAACTTAGAGTGTAATCACGAATAGGTGAGCCAATGGAGGTACTGACCTCGTAGAGGTCGAGATCCTGTAGTACATTCGTATTTTTGAAAATCATTGGGTAATTATTTTTAGAAAGTCACGAGTAGGTTTCTGTAGTCTTTATAAATGGTGGCTGACCCCATTTACCCCTAAGTAAGTGCTTTGAATAGCACTTATGTCAGGACTCGAACGCCGGAGCCAATTTTTGTTAGCAAACAAAAATGCGAGGCGGTGCCCAGACAAAACTTTTTGACGAAAAAGTTTTAGTCGAGGGAGAGATTCCTGTAGGGTCCACAAATGTTAAGAAAAACCGCACTGCTGCGGTTTTTTAGTTTGTGGAAAGCGGAGTGATGTTTTGTCAGCAGACAAAATTACGAGCTAGGGTCGTGAAAATTCTGAGCGACGGCGAGGAATTATTCCTGACCACATAAAATAGAAATCCTTTAAAATTTAAGTGACGACGAACTTTTAGTCGAAGGAGAGATTCCTGCAGTCTTTATAAATGGTGGCTGACCCCATTTACTAGATGATCTCTTGAATCTTATTATTAGGAAAACACCTACTGCCAAACTCGAAGATTTTGATAGACGATATAAAGCTAAAAAGTGGTTGAAAAAATGGCCAAAATTGAAAGTTGTTAATTAATTAATAAATCAGACAAGGATTGTCTGTATTTGATTAATATTAGTTTTTGTTTTGAAAATTTAAAGTGATATACTTTGAGTATGGAAGAATTAAAAATAGATACATTACCTAAAGAACCCTCTGAAGAAGCTCTTAAAATACAAAAAGAGATTTTTATGACTAGTGGTGGTGTTAAGGTTGGACAATCACTAAGAGAATATAAAACTGAGAGAGAATCATTATGGGAAAAAATGCATCCTAAAAAAAAGGAAGAGGTTGAAACAATAGTTTCGGCACAGATTTCAGATTATCAAAACACTGATCAAATAAACGAAATTAAAGAAAAGAATGAGGTTGAAAGACAGGATAGTTTAAAAAAAGTTAGACAAGAACTTGGATTACCATCTCAAGAAAATGAAAAAAAAGATGAAGGGGATTTGTTAGAAAAATTTGATGAATTGGTACAAAAAAAACTTGATAAAATTAAATTAGATAAAGAAAGAGAAAGAACATACTTAGCATTACAAAAACTTTTTGAAGAAATGAGGGTTCGTGGTTCTGTATCGGAAATTGCAAAATATATTTTAGACGAAGATTATGCTCAAAAAAGACAAGCTGATTATCCAATAAATTTAGAATATGAAAGAGCTTGGGATTTTGCAACTAATGATGATTCTCTAAAACATAAGGTTGAAAATAATTGGATTTATAGAGGAAATATGCCATCTGGTGATAAAAAGACTTTAACTAGAGGTAGTCTAAATGTTACTGTAACTGAAGAAGTGGTAAAAAAAATAGATTCTCTTATTAAAAATGGTGTTATTGATGCAAATTATAAATTTGGAGAGCCTGGTATGAAAAGTGAAGCTTCTGATAGACATGATGCTATTACGTTATATTTTTTGTCTGAACCGTCTGAAGAGGCATTAAAATCTTTAGCAGAAATAGCAGATAAAAATTACCGTGGGGATAATTTACTTGGTAAAAAAATCTCCAAAGGATTTTACATGTCTGATGTTGGTTCGGTCTCTGATACTCATGCAATTGAATTAGTAAAAGTTCTTGATGGAATAAATCCAGAAATCGCTAAGGTTGTAAAAGATTTTTTGACATCTAAGAAGGGTGACAAAGAAAGAACTGCTATGTCAGAAGCTCAATTTTATTCAGTAAAAGAAATGCTAGATTTATTAAATATAAAAATTGATTATAAAACAGAAACTGGTTTTGTAGTTAAAAAATAATATGAAAAACACTTCACAAAAATCACTCGCTTTACATAAAAAGCATTCAGGTAAAATTGAAATTAAAGGAAAGATACCAGTTAGAAATAAGGAAGACCTATCCCTTGCTTATACTCCAGGAGTAGGGCAAGTTTGTCTAGAAATCTTTAAAGACCCTAAAAAGGTCTATGATTATACTATTAAGAAAAATATAGTTGCTGTAGTATCTGACGGCTCAGCAGTGCTTGGTTTGGGTAATTTAGGCCCACAAGGTGCCATACCCGTCATGGAGGGCAAAGCTCTTCTTTTTAAAGAATTTGCTAATGTAGACGCTTTTCCAATCTGTCTTGATACACAAGATACAGAAGAAATAATTAAGGCTGTAAAGCAGATTGCTCCAGTTTTTGGTGGAATTAACTTAGAAGATATTTCTGCTCCACGTTGTTTTGAGATAGAAGAAAGATTAAGAAAAGAATTAAATATTCCAGTAATGCATGATGATCAACATGGTACTGCTACTGTGGTTTTGGCTGGCTTGATAAATTCTTTAAAGTTGAGAAAGACTAAAAAAGAAGATGTAAAAATCTTAATAAATGGAGTTGGGGCAGCGGGGACAGCTATTACAAAAATGCTCGTTGAATATGGTTTTAAAAAAATAATTGTAGTAGATAGTCGCGGAATTGTATCTTTAGATAGAGATGATTTGAATGATGAGAAAAAAAGTTTACTTAAATTTATTAAAGAAAAAACTGGAATTTATGAAAAAATTTCTGGTGATTTAATTACTGCAATTAAAGAAAGAGATATTTTTATAGGGGTAAGTAAAGCAGGTTTACTTACTAAAGAAATAATAAAGATGATGAACGAAAAGCCAATAATTTTCGCTCTTGCCAATCCAATACCAGAGATTATGCCCGATGAAGCTAAAAGTGCGGGTGCTTTTATAGTAGCGACTGGACGCTCAGACTTTCCTAATCAACTAAATAATGTGCTCGGTTTTCCAGGAATATTTCGTGGAATACTAGATAATAAGATAAAACAATTTGAACAAGGGATGTTTGTAAAAGCTGCGGAAGCTTTAGCAAGGTGTGTAAAGAAACCAACTGTGGATTGTATTCTTCCTAAACCTTTTGATAAGGGTATAGTAAAAGCTGTTGCGAGAACTTTTAAAAATAATTAAAAATCCTTTCTATTTTTACTAAAATACAGTATTCTCTATGGCATGGCCAAAGATGAAGCAATCCTAAGATTTGAAAAAGTATCATTTGGATATAAAGAAATAAGCCCACTTTTAGAAGAAGCGGATTTTTCTATTCGTCGTGGCACAAAGACTACTATAATGGGACAAAATGGTTCTGGTAAAAGTACTTTGTTTAAACTTATTACAGGCGAACTTTCTCCAGTTGATGGTAATATTAATGTGGTTAATGGAGTTTCTATTGCTATTTCTCGCCAAGTGATTCCAAGAGATGAGCTTGATCTTACAGTAAGAGAATTTTTTCAGAAATGTTTTAAAGATAAAAAATATGATATCGACCCAAGAATAGATGAAGTATTAGAAGTGGTTAATCTAAAGGGTCATCAAAAAATACATGAAAGATTGGTCCGTGCTTTTTCTGGTGGACAACAGTCAAGGCTTTTGCTTGCGTCAGCTCTTATACAAGATCCAGATTTACTTTTGCTTGATGAACCTACAAACAACCTAGATAAAGCGGGGATAGAACACCTTACTAAATTTTTAATTGAATATGGAAAAACTTGTATTGTAATTTCTCACGATGCTGAATTCTTAAATAGTTTTACTGATGGGGTTTTATATTTAGACGTTTTTACTAGAAAAGTAGAACAATATGTAGGAAATTATTTTGATGTACGAGAACAAATAACTATTCGTCAAGAAAAAGAAAATAGAAAAAATGCTCAGCTTGCAAAAGAAATTCAAGATAATAAAGACAAAGCAAACTTCTTTGCTATGAAAGGAGGTCAGATGCGTTTGGTTGCAAAAAGAATGAGAGAAAAAGCAGAAGAGCTTGAAGAAGAAAAAGTAGATACAAGAAAGGAAGATAAAACTATTCGTAATTTTATTATTCCATCGCAAAAGGATATTGTTGGTGAGGTGGTTAATATTACAAGTTTTAAGACATTCAAAAATCATAAAATTTCTGAAAGAAAGACAAAAATAAGTTTAAAGAGGAATAGACATCTTTTACTTAGTGGTCCAAATGGTATAGGGAAAAGTACTCTTTTAGAATCAATGGCTAAAAATGAAGCAGAAGGTACAAAAATAACTAAAGGTGTCGTTATAGGATACTATCGTCAAGATTTTTCAACTTTAAACTTTGAAGATACTGTTTATCAATCACTTTCTGGTGTTACTAAAGATTTGTGTGAAGAAGAAATAAGGAGCGTTGCTGCAGGTTTTCTTATTACTGCTGATGTTATAAATACGAAAATAGGTAATTTATCTGAAGGTCAAAAAGGGTTAGTTGCTTTTGCTAGACTTGTTTTACAAAAGCCTGGATTACTTGTCTTAGATGAACCGACAAACCATATAAATTTTCGTCATATTCCTATCATTGCAGATGCACTAAATAAGTATGAAGGAGCAATGATCATAGTTAGTCACGTACCAGATTTTATTAAAAAAATTAGGATTGATGAGATTTTGGATCTCGACAAATAAAGGCTCGCTCGTATTCACTTTCTAAAAGCACGATAAAAGTTCCGCCGTTGCGGAACTTTTTCTCTACTCACAAAATTTTTTGCTAAAAATTTTGCTCCGTAAGGCTTTTAGAAAGTGAATACTCGCTCGCTAGTGATAATACAATTCCATAATGTTTTTAAATGAAGAACCCTCGCTCGCTAGTGAAAATACAAAAACCGTCGCGCTCGCAAGTTTCCAAAATCATCAACCCTCGCTCGCTATTGGTAATGCAATTCCGTAAGGCTTTTAGAAAGTGAATACTCGCTCGCTGGTGGAAAATACAATAAAAAATCGAGGTGAGACCTTGAATCTTCAAAAAGGCGTCTCCTCGATTTTTCGTATTTTGTAATTATTTTCTAAAATAATCTTGCTTTTATTGGGTGGTATAGTCTAGTGTTGATATTTTTTTCGTGATATAATTGTATGTAGTATTTATCGTCGATAAATAACTACTATGATTATAAATAATTAATATAAATAACAAATGAATAATAAAAAAATAACAATTTTATTGTCTCTAATTTTATCTTTAGTTGCTTTTTCTAGTGTATATTCACAAGGAGTACAAAAGAAAAATGATATTTCTCCTGAACCAAAAATGTATAAAGTTCAGAATGATATTGGTACAACTTCATCTTCTACTCTTATGGAAAGAGAGAGAGAAAGAGAAAGAATACATGCTACAAGTTCTACATCTACACAAAATAGAACAAAAAATGATTCAGAAAACAATAAAGGTGGTCTATCAGAAGAACATAGAAGTGAAGTATCAAATTTTGTTCAAACACTTCTTGATACTGCCGATAGAAATGGTGGAATAGGTCAACAAGTAAGAAATATTGCAAGAGAACAAGCAAGCACATCTAGCACAACTACCGAAGCCATAGAAAAAGTAGAAAAAAGAAGTGGTTTGAAGACATTCTTGATAGGTTCTGATTATAAAAACTTAGGAAAAGTAAGAAGTGAGATTGTTGGAACAAAGAATAGAATAGAACAACTAAATAGAGAATTAGATAAAATGGCTACTTCAACAGATAAAATAGCTATTACAGAAGAAATAAAGTCTATGGAAGAATTGCAGAATAAGCTTGAGAAATTTGTAGAAGATAATGAGGGTAAGTTTAGTTTGTTTGGATGGTTTGTAAAAATGTTTGAATAGAGTTTATATTTAAATTTAAAAAACATCTCATAAAAAGAGATGTTTTTTAATGGATTAAAATCATATTATCTAATATAATAAATAAAGTCATGTTACATAATATAGAGTTTTTGTCACTTATAGATTCATACGGATATTTGGCTATTTTTATAGGCTCTATATTTGAGGGGGAAACTATAGTTTTCTTGGGTGGCCTTTTGGCACATCAAGGTAATTTTTATTTTCCGTTAGTTGTAATTCTTGCTTTTTTAGGAGCTATTATAGGTGATATTCTTTGGTTTTTACTTGGAAGATATCAGGGGACAAGAATGATTAGTCATTTTAAATGGATTAGAGAAAAGACGGAAAAAAGTCTTGTTTACGTAGAAAATAATTCTCGCAATCTTTCTTTTACTATGAGGTTTGTTTATGGTTTAAAAAGTATAATACCTTTTATTTTGGGCACAACAAAAATGTCAATAAAAACTTTTTTATTTTTTAATATGATAGGTGCATTTTTATGGACTGTTTTAGTTACAAGCTTTGGGTTTTTATTCGGTGGTGTTATAGAATCAATATTTGGACATCTTAGACAACATCAAATTATATTTGTAATTATTGTTGTTTTTGTTTTTATCTTATTAAATTTACTTTTTAAATTTGTAGAAAATATAATTAAAAAAATTATTAATAGCTTTAAATAAAAGACGCCTTATAAGAAGATGTCTTTTATTTTATTTCATATATAATATTTCTATTAATATATAATTAAATGTTTTTAATAATTACTGTTTTTATAGCTTCTTGTATACTTCTTTATTTTAGCGGGGAAATGGTTGTCTCTAATCTTGTTCGTTTGTCTAAATATTTAGGTGTAAAAGAATTTATAATAGCTTTTTTTGTGATGGCTTTTGCGTCATCTCTACCAAACATTATTCTCGGTATTAAATCTGCTATAGATGGTGTGCCGGAACTTTCTCTGGGTGATATTTTTGGTAACAATTTAGTGACCCTTACGTTAGCTTTATCTTTAGGTGTTTTAATTTCTAAAAATAAAGAAATTCCTATAGAAAGTAAGACTATTAAATCTACATTGAAGTTTGCTGTTGTTTC
>JBAYAG010000017.1:0-9394 GCA_041669885.1 Minisyncoccota bacterium
ACCCATTTGAATAAAAATTTTCTGATAAGCACTACGTGACGTGATTTTGCAAAATCATCACCTCGGTTTTTAATTGCATTCACACTAGCGAGCAAGGTAATCCCTTTTGAGAAACTTGGTAGGAGCGACGGCGACGGACAGAGAAAATATTTAGCAAAATATTTTCGTGTTCTCAAAAGAGATTACCGAGCGAACCTTTACTGTGAATTCACAACCCCCATCGCTTTATCCTTCCCCTCATTAATTATAAGCTCAAGTCCCTCACCTGCTCTTTTCATTATCTTTTTCCAATCATCTAAATCTTTTGCTTTGATTTTATCAAGTATGAGCTTTATTACAGCTTCTTCACCTTGTGGCTTTTTTAATTTACCACTAGAAGTTATTGGGCAAATACCAACTCTCATTCTTATAAAACCTTCAGTCTTTACAACTTTTATAATTGACTCAACTCCCCTATGTCCTCCTGAACTTTTATTAAAAGAAATTTTTATCTTGCCAAAAGGTATATCCATATCGTCATGAACAACTACCAAAGTTTCTGCAACTTTTTTACTTTTTATAAGAGACCGAACAGCATCTCCTGACTTATTCATAAAAGTTTTTGGTTTTATAAGTAAGGCAGTATTCTTACCTATTTTAACTTTTGCTACATCAGACTTTATTTTTTTATCTTCTTTCCATTCATCTTTATCAAGACCAACTCTCTTAGCAAGAAAATCTACTGCCATCCATCCAGTATTATGTCTTGTCTCTTCATATTCTTGTCCTGGGTTACCAAGACCAACAATTGTGTAGTTCATATAATTAATATTTTAAAGTAAAATAGAAAAAAGTCGAGAGATAAAAATTAAAAAACAATAATATAACTTGTGTCAAACGGTTTTTTGGAATAGAATAGCATTCAAATGCAATCATCAATAAAAAATTTTTTAAAAGAAGTTATAAGCGTAGTATTTTTATCCCTCATAATAGTTATCCCTATTAGAATCTTTATAGCGCAACCCTTTGTTGTATCGGGAAAATCAATGAATAAAACCTTTGAAGACAAAAACTACCTTATAGTAGATGAAATTTCTTATAGATTTAATGACCCACAAAGAGGAGATGTTATCGTATTTAAAGTTCCAACAAAAGGCCTTGAATTATCTCATTATGATACAAACAAAACTGTCTATTTTATAAAAAGAATAATTGGTTTACCTGGAGAAACTGTTGAAATATTAGGAGATAAAGTAAAAATATATAATGAAAAAAATCCAGAAGGAATAACACTTACTGAACCATATGCAAACATAGATAAATTATCACCAAATTCTAATACCTTTTCAAATATGAATGAGACAATTAAACTCAAAGAAAGTGAATATTTTGTTATGGGTGACAATAGACATGATAGTTCTGATTCAAGATTTTGGGGTGTTTTACCAGAAAAAAATATAAAAGGTAGGGCTCTTGTCAGACTTTTTCCATTTACAAAAATTTCTATATTTCCAGGCGAATATAACAATTATTAATTTAATCATTCCAAACCAAATATTTCTGAATAAAATATAATTTATTAGATAAATAATTTAGTCGAACAAAAACAAAAATGACAAAAGACAAAAAAGTAGAAAAGAAAATTCGTAAAGAAAAAAAATCCTCAAAATTTATAGAGTTTTTTCCTATAAACAAAAATGCAGAAGCTGCACTTTATTATGGTTTTACGCCAATCAAAAATATTCAAATAACAAAAGAAGATATAAATAAAATATTACCACTAAAAGATAGTTTTTCCAGAAACAATGATTTATCTTGGATATTTTCACAAACTTTTGCAGAAGAAAGAGCTTCTTTGTTAAGAGAATATATAAATAAAGAAATGTCTTCTCTATCACAACCTGTAATGCTTATACATGAAAGCACAAACATAAAAGAAAGAGCAAAAAATACCATAAACCTTGAAATAATAGGGACAAGGAAAAGCATAGCTGAAGCTCTACTTATAAAAACCGCTCTATCTATACTCAAAGATAACGGTTACAAAGATTTTTCAATAGAAATCAATACTATTGGAGATAAAGAATCCATAAATAAATTTTCAAAAGAATTAACTACATATTTAAAAAAGAATTTAAACTCATTGTCAGCACACTGTAGACAAAATTTTAAAAAAGATCCCTTTTATGTTCTCTCTTGCGAAAAATGTGACTGTGCAAAAATAAAAGAGTCATCCCCTACATCTATAAGTTGTCTATCTGACGAAAGCAGACTACATTTTAAAGAAGTTCTTGAATATATAGAAACAATGGAAATATCATACAAGATAAATAACTGTCTTGTTCCAGATAGAAAATATTGTTTTGGAACAACATATAAAATTAAAGATGTATCAAATGATGAAATTCTTGCTGTTGGCTTTAGAAACGACGGTTTCGCACAAAAAATAGGAAACAAAAAAGACATTCCTGGAGCCGGAATAAAGATATTTTTAAAGAAAAAAGCAGTCATAAAAAAAGTTTCAAAATTACCAAAGCCAACAGCTTCTTATATACAACTTGGAGATGAAGCAAAACACAAAAGTCTTGATGTTATAGAGATATTAAAAAAAGAAAAAGTTTTTATATATCATATGCTTGGTAGAGACAAGTTTGGAAGCCAATTTACTTTAGTTGAAAAGACAAAAGTCCCTTATGTAATAATAATGGGTAAAAAAGAATCGTTAGAAAATTCAGTAATGGTAAGAGAAAATTCAACAAGAACACAAAAAACCATACCGATAAAAGATTTGGCAGAATATATAAAGGATTTAGCTAAATAACCGGATGTTGCTTTTTCAATTTAAAAATGTTAGTATTTTGAACACATATGATAAATATCGAGGTAGAAAAAAATAGCAATGAAAGTAACACAAGTATACTTAGACGCTTTACAAAAAAAGTTCAGGGTTCAGGAGTGCTTCCAAGAGTAAGATCTATAAGATACTCTGGTAGAAAGCTTTCTCCATATAAAGTTAAAATGGCTAGATTGTCTTCACTTTCTAAAAAAGCTGAAATAGAAAATCTTATCAAAATGGGTAAGATAACAGAAAAAGGAGGTCAATCAAAAAGAAAATAATGTTTGAAAGTTCAGAAAAATTTTTAATAATAAACAAAACAAAAGGCAAGCTACCAAGCTTGCCTTTTGTAGAGTTTAAAGAAAAAGTATTAGGCAAAAATTATGAACTTAGTATGGCTATTGTCAGTAAAAGTAAAATACACTTTCTAAACAAAACTTTTAGAAAAGTAGATTCTCCAACTGATATTTTAAGCTTCCCTCTTGATGATCAGAATGGTGAAATCTTTATATGTCAGGAAATAGCAAAAAAGAAAGCTCCAAAATTCGATAAACCTTATGAAAATTTCTTATCATTCCTTTTCATACACGGACTAGTTCACCTCAAAGGATATGACCACGGTGAAGAGATGGAAAAAATAGAAACTAAATATAGAAAATATTTTAAGATTTAAAAAATTCATAAAAGAAGGATTTCTGCAAAGCAGAAATCCTTCTTTTATTTCTTAAATCATTTAAGATTCAAAGTAATAAACATCTATTTTCTTATTTTCTCTCGCAATTAAAAATAGTTTTTGATATAATTAATTAGTAAAAGTTTATTACTAATAATATTATGTTAAGAAAAATTTCAGTAGGAATAGATATTGGAACATATCAAGTAAAAGTAGTAATTACTGAGAACTTCAAAAAAGAAAATGGCTCTTTTTCTCCTAACATAATAGGTACTGGTTTTGCGGAATCTAAGGGGTTAAGGCATGGATACATCATAAATATGAATGATGTTACAAAATGTATAAATATTGCAGTAAAACAAGCAGAAAGAGAAGCAAAAATTAAAGTTAAAAAAGCATATATATCTATTGGAGGAATAAGTCTAAGTTCTGTTATATGTAAAGGTTCAGTAATGATATCAAAAGCTGATTCTGAAATCACAGATCTAGATGTTAAAAATGTTCTAGCTGTAGCAGAAAGTGAACTTCCACAAAATGTTTTACTAAATAAAAAGATAATCTATTCTGTTCCTATAGCATATAAAATTGACGGACAATTACTCATGGGTAGACCATCTGGAATGCACGGCACAAAGCTTGAAGCGAGAGTTTTGTTTGTAGTATGTTTAGAACAACATCTAAATGACTTAATCAAAGCCGTTGAAGAAGCAAATGTAGAAGTTATAGACATTGTTGCCTCTCCTATTGCAGCAAGTATTGTAAATCTTACAAAAACCCAAAAAATAGCAGGATGTATACTAGCAAATATCGGTTCAGAGACCGTCTCACTTGTTGTATTTGAAAACAACATACCGATATCACTTGAAGTATTTCCAATAGGAAGCAATGATATAACAAACGACATTGCTTTATGTTTTAGAATCCCAATAGATGAAGCAGAAAATATCAAAATAGGAACAGTTAGTGAAATACAATATCCAAAGAAAAAGTTAGACGAAATCATTCTAGCAAGATTATCTGACATTTTTGATTTAATAGAATCACATCTAAGAAAAATCGGTAGAAGTGGCTTATTACCAGCTGGTATCATTCTTACTGGAGGTGGTTCTGGAATAGAAACCATAGAAGATATTGCAAAAGCTTCTCTAAAGCTTCCTTCAAAAATCGCTTCAATAAATCTAATAAACAATATTAAAAATAGTCAGTTAAAAGATTCTACTTGGTCAGTTGCATATGGACTATCAATGATTGGTTTAAATAATAAAGAAAATTTGATGTCTAATCGATCTTTTAGTTTAGGTATGTCTTTAAAAAACTTCTATAAAGGAGTAAGCAGGTGGTGTCAGCAGTTTCTTCCATAAAAGCTCGTTCACATATTTTCTTCACTAAAGCATTTCGTAAATTTGAAAATTATATTCAGTTTTTTATACGAAAAATCAAAAACTCCTCGTTACACTCGTCAAACAATTTGATTTTTCTAAAAACTTCATTAATTTTCTAAATTTACTACATTAACCCGTTTAGAAAACATGTTCGCTCGCTAAAGATAATACAAATCCTTTTTCGTACGTCTTTGCGAGGTATTTCCCGAAGCAATCCAGGTTAATATTCGATTTTTCTATAACCTACAACCTAACTGAGTACTTTTTCAGCACAAAAAATGCTAAGTGACAACTATTTTCTTTTTTCCCTATATTCTGCTATTATTGAACTTAAGAAATTTGAGTTTTAACAGTTCGTTTTATTAGTACCAATAAGAAATTTGCATGAATTTCTTATTGAAAATTTTATTAATTTTTGCTTAATGCGAAAAGTTGTTATATCTGTTATATTTTTATAATAGAAAAAATAACTTATGCTGAAAGCCAACCAGAAAAAATGCCACAAATTAAACCAGATATAGAAACCTTCGCAAGAATAAAGGTTATAGGAACAGGAGGTTCAGGAAAAAATGCACTCAACCACATGATCAACTCAAAAGTTAAAGGGGTTGAATTTATTGCAGTAAATACAGATGCACAAGATCTTCATAATTCCCTCGCACCAAAAAAAATACACATCGGTAAAAATCTTACAAAAGGACTCGGTACAGGAATGAATCCAGAACTTGGTAAGAGAGCTGCAGAAGAAACAAAAGAAGAAATACAAGAATCACTAAAAGGTGCGGATATGGTTTTTGTTGCTGGTGGAGCTGGGGGTGGAACATACAGCGGTGCTGCGCCTATAATAGCAAAAATTGCAAAAGAACTCGGAATACTTACTATTGCTGTAGTTACAAGACCTTTTATGTTTGAGGGTTTACAAAGAAATAGAATAGCGGGCCAAGCAATAGACGAACTTAGGAATAATGTTGATGCTATTATTGTAGTACCAAACGATAGACTTATGACTATGGTCTCAAAAGATACTACAGCAAAATCAGCCTTCGCAATATGTGACGATATACTTAAACAAGCAGTTGAGGGTATTTCAGACTTAATAACAACACCAGGAACTATCAACATAGACTTTGCAGATATAAGAGCTGTCATCGAAAATGCTGGTTCTGCACTTATGGGTATAGGTTTTGCATCAGGAGAAAAAAGAGCTGAAGAAGCTGCTAAAATGGCTATCAACTCACCTCTTCTTGAAGTTTCAATCAATGGTGCAAAAGGAGTTCTCTTCTCTATCGCGGGCGGTGATGATCTTACACTTTTCGAAATACAAGATGCAGCAAAAATCATCACAGAATCTATTGATCCAAATGCAAAAGTAATTTTTGGTACAGTATATAGTGATAAACTTAAAAAAGGTGAAGTAAAAATAACTGTTATAGCTTCTGGTTTTACAGATGCACCAGCAAAAAAGACTCTCTTCCAGTCAATGGCAAACGCAACAAAAGAAGAAGTTAAAGAAGAAAAGAAAACTGGTTTTTTTAGTTCATCTTCAGAGCAAACAAAAGAATCAAAACCAGAACCAATAAACATAAACGAACCTAAAAAAGAAGTTAGTATAGAAGATGAAGATGACTGGGGTGCAGTTCCAGCGTTTCTTAGAAGAAATAAGACCAAATAAAAACTCGCTCCGATATCCATTTTAAAAACACGATATAAATTTTTTCGTCAAAAAATTTATTCTCTACTCAGGTAATTTTTTGCTAAAAATTACCTTCCGTAAGGTTTTTAAATTGAATATCCTCGCTCGCTATTGTAAATATTAAAAATAAAATTTTATGAAATCAATCTTTGATCTGTGTATTATCGGTGGTGGACCAGCTGGAGTTGCGGGTGGAGTTTACTCTGCAAGAAAAAAATTAAAGACTCTTTTTATTACTGAACACTTTAGAAACCAAAGTGTTGTTTCTGAAAGTATAAAAAACTGGATAGGCACTATATCTATAAGTGGTGAAGATCTTGCTTCTAGTCTAGAAAAACATCTCAAATTTTATTCAAACGAAATTACAGTTAAAGAAAAAGAAACCGTAATTAAAGTAGAAAAATACGAAAATAATCTATTTAAAATAATAACAAATAAAGGAACTTATACCTCAAAAACGGTTTTGATAGCCTCTGGAGGTTCTAGAAAAAAAATACAAGTGAAAGGTTCAGAAAAATTTGACGGTAAAGGTATTACCTACTGCGCTACTTGTGATGCTCCTATGTATGGAGATATGGATGTAGTTGTTATAGGTGGTGGAAACAGTGCTTTTGAAGCAGCTTCGCAGCTTTTAGCTTATGCAAAAAGTGTAACAATATTACAAAGAAGTTCTTTTAGAGCAGATCCGATCACAATAAAAAGAGTACTTTCTGATCCGAGAGTAAAAGCAATAGAAAATGTGGATTTGTTAGAGGTTAAAGGAGACAAATTCGTTAGTGGAATAACTTACAAAGATAAAATATCTGGTGAAATAAAAGAATTACCAATACAAGGAATATTTGTTGAAATAGGTTCAAGCCCATCTGTTGAATATGTAAAAGAAGATCTAGTAAAATTTAATGAAAAAGGAGAAATAGTAGTTGATCCAAAAACACAAAAAACTTCACAAGAAGGTATCTGGGCAGCCGGAGATTGTACAGATGGTTTATATAAACAGAACAACATTGCTGCAGGAGATGCTATAAAAGCAATTGAGGATATATACAAGTTTCTTAAAACAAACTAAAAACACCAGCCTTCCGGTTGGTGTTTTTAAAAGGAATCTACATATTCTATTCTTGGTTCACTGGTCATATAAGCTTGATGTGGACCAAAACTCACATAGAATTTTATCTTCTTACCAGATAAAACAATCGGTACCCATATTTTATCAGCAGGCATCATTTGTTCTAGTGGCAAATTGTTTTTATTAAACCAAGTAGGGTCAATCATTTCTTCTGTGTCACTGGGTGTACCATCGTATTTTTTTACAATATAAACTACCGCATTTAGCGTGAAGGTACTTCCATTTTCCTTCGTGTTGTGAAAGTAAGTATCTGCCACTTTCAACAAATCTTCTTTCTTAATAGTAACACCGCCAGATTCTTCAGAAGTTTCTCTCACAGTAGCATCTTCAGGACTTTCACCTTTTTCAATCTCGATACCCCCCCATAACCATTCCAAAGACCCTTACCTATTTTTTTGGTTTTTTTAGCCAACAAAACCATATCACCAAAAAAGATTCCATTTTAAGGAGTTTGTTATGTGGGCGGTGAGGGACTTGGTCACGAGTTTTTTACTCGTCGTCACTCGTAAAAATTCTCGACCCCGACTCAGTTAAATTTCTTGCTAGAAATTTAACTTCCGTCTTTCAAGTCTCCTCCCTCTCAATTAAAAATGGACAAATGTTGCTTATTTCACATTTGTCCTATTTTTATTTGTGGGCGGTAAGGGACTTGAACCCCTGACATCTTCAACGTCAATGAAGCGCTCTACCAACTGAGCTAACCGCCCTTTTATTTTTCAAAATACTATCATCAATTGAGATAAAAAACAAATTTAAAGACCGGTAACAAGTACCGGTCTTTTCCCCACCTAAATGTATTCTTCTACCTTTTTAAACTTTGGTAATAAGAATTCATAAGCAGTAAACAATACTCCGACAAAAACAGAAAAAATCAAAGAGAGAAAAAGAACAAGCAAAATGTTGATTTGATTACCGGAATACAAAAAATTCATGTTTTCCGGATGACCATAAACCGCACTGGATAAAAGAATTAATACAGTACACGATATAGTCAAAAAAAGAACCACAGACAGAACGATCCAAGTCTTTAAAAAAAGTTTCCAAAAGCTCATAACAAACTCCTTTTTGTTAACCACCAACAACAATAGCTGGTTTATCAACTCTATTAATTATAACATATATATAAATATAAAGCAATGCGGAGAGAGGGAGATTTGAACTCCCGAAACTCTTTCGAGTTTGCCGCGTTTCGAATGCGGTGCCTTCAACCACTCAGCCACCTCTCCAAATATAACTCACTTAACGTTCGTATTTGTCGTCCTTCGGAACGGTGGCTTCCTGGTTGCCGCCCTCACTTCGTTCGTGGATAAAACCAAAGCAGTTTGTTTTTATCCCACTCAGCCACCTCTCCAAATATACACAAAAATAAAGTTAACATTATTTTGCATTTTTTACAAAATAATGTTATATTTTTCAAGTCGTTTTTATGGCCTTATCGTCTAACGGTTAGGACACGGCCTTTGAGAGGTTAAAATTTGGGTAAGGGACCTAAATGAAAGACCTGTGATAATTTTATATGAACGATTAGTGAAATAGAAAATAGAACAGTGTATACTGCTCCTGTAAGGAGGAAAATTCGGAGTTCGATTCGTTTTTGTTTGATAATTAAATAGTTTGGCCTTATCGTCTAACGGTTAGGACACGGCCTTTTCAAGGCTGTAATCGGGGTTCGATTCCCCGTAAGGTCACTGGTTTAAAAAAGAGC
>JBAYAG010000018.1:0-9245 GCA_041669885.1 Minisyncoccota bacterium
CAGGTTGGTCTCCTATCTACTGCAGGCGTAGAATTTTGAGGGGATTTGACTTTAGTACGAGAGGACCGAGTTGAACGTACCTCTGGTCTATCTGCTGTTCCTGCCAAGGGCAACGCAGAGTAGCTATGTACGGAACGGATAAACTCTGAAAGCATCTAAGAGTGAAGCCGTCCCCAAGATTAGAATTCGTTTGAGGACCCTGGGAGATGACCAGGTGATAGGTTGTAGCTGTAAGTCCAGTAATGGATTCAGGCGAGCAATACTAATTATCCGATTCTTATTAGGAAATTTAAAAATACACTTAACCCGTCCATTTTATGGAATAGGGATTGTTTTAACCTGTTATGTGGAATTAATTAAAATTATTTCACAAGATTTTGATTTGATGTAATCCGTTTGTACTTCATTTTTCAAAGAGCTCTTTCCGAAATCGCTCCAAGAAATATAAAGGAGGATTACATCGTTTCTTTTAGTATAGTTTGTTGAATTTTTTGTTCTGGTGGTTTGTCGCGGGTGTCACACCTGATCTCATTCCGAACTCAGAAGTTAAGCCCCGTTGAGGCGATGATACTCTCTCTGAAGGGGAAAGTAGCTAGCCGCCGGAACAAAGAATTTAACTAAAATTTAAAAAAACACTTTCGCGAGTGTTTTTTTGTTTTTATACTGGATACTGTATACAAAATACTATATACTGTATATATGAGTTGGGCAAAAAGAAGAAAAGCAACATATATATCAAGTTTTTTGTTAATTTTATTTTTAATACTTATTATCGTTTTTTTTGTTTTTTTTAATAAACAACCTACTTGTTTTGACAATATAAGAAACCAAGGAGAATCCGGCATTGATTGCGGTGGCCCTTGTACGATACTTTGTAGGGCTCAATATGTTGACCCAAACATTTTATGGACTAGATGGGCAAAAGTTTCCGGTTTTGGCACTTATAATGTATTAGCTTATTCTCAAAATTTAAACGTAGGTATTGGAGCACTCAATGCGCCATATATTTTTAGTATTTATGATAAGGACAACATAATGTTATATCAGAAAACTGGATATACTTATATTCCACCAAGCGGTAACTTCACTATTTTTGAGGGTAATATAAATATTAACGATAAAATACCAGCAAGAATAGAGTTTAATTTTATAAATAATTTTATATGGCAAAAGATAGAAAACGAAGAATCTGATATAACAGCAGTTTCAAAATCTTTAATTAATCAGGAAACCAGACCGAAGTTGTTGGTTACTATTAAAAATAAATCACTAAAAGATATTAAAAATATAGAATCTATTGCTATTTTGTATGATGAGAATGCAAACGCTATAGCTTTTTCAAAAACAATAACCGATATTCTTGCGAAAGATAGTACACAAGACATAACTTTTACTTGGCCAGAGAAATTTAAAGAAGAAGTTTATAAAATTGAAATTATTTCAAAAGTATTAAAAAATAATGTCAATTGATTTTGAAAAAAAAGAAAAAATAGATTTTTTTTCAAACTTAAATATAGATTGGATTCTCTTGGTTTTTGTACTGGCTATTTCATTTTTAGGTTTGTTAACGATGACATCATTTGAGAGTGGTGATATTTATTTTAAAAAACAATTTTTATGGTTATGCGTTTCTGTTGTGGCTTTTTTTGTTTTGAGTCTAATCGATTATAGATTCCTTAAAAAGACAAAAGTTGTTATTCTTATTTTTATAGCATCAGTTTTTGTTTTGCTTGTTTTGTCTATTATAGGTCATACGGCTAAGGGAGCCCAAAGCTGGTTTAGTATAGGAGGAATGTCTTTTCAACCTTCTGATCCTATAAAAATAGCTTTAATAATCTTGTTAGCAAAATATTTTTCAAGAAGACATGTTGAAATAGCAAACATAAGGCATATTCTTGTCTCTGGTTTTTATGCATTTATAATATGTATTTTAGTTTTCTTTCAGCCAGACTTTGGATCAGCTTTAATTATTTTTCTAATCTGGTTTGGTATGACACTTGTTTCTGGTATATCTAAAAAACATTTACTTATTGTCTTTTTTATTGGTGCTGTAGCTTTTTCTGGCTTGTGGGTGTATGTATTAAAAGATTATCAAAAAAACAGAATTGTAAACTTTATACATCCGCTTGCCGATATAAGAGGTAGTGGTTATAACGCTTATCAAGCAACTATAGCCGTAGGCTCTGGACAACTTTTAGGTAAGGGGATAGGTTATGGAACACAATCAAAACTTCAGTTTTTACCAGAATATAAAACAGATTTTATCTTTGCTGCTTTTGCAGAAGAATGGGGGTTCTTAGGTGTTTCTATTTTGTTTCTATTTTTTGCTATTTTTATTTGGAGAATTTTTGTAAATGCATATCATGGGGCGACGAACTTTGAGATTCTTTTTGGTTTAGGTTTGGCTGTTATGTTTATGAGTCATTTCTTAATAAATGTTGGTATGTGTCTTGGTCTTATGCCGGTAACGGGTATTAACTTTCCTTTTATGAGTTATGGAGGAACAAATATCTTGTCTTCTTTTGTGGGTTTAGCTATTCTTATGGGAATGAGAAAATATAGAAGAGATGTTCATAAAGACGTTATTAAAAATGAATTTTGTGGATATTAAAAAACTTCTCGTCTAGAGAAGTTTTTTAACTATAGAACAATGTCATAACAAAGATCTTTGTCGGTTGTTTTATCTCCACAATTTAATGATTTACCTTGAAAATAATCATTACTATCAGAGTCTGTATAAAGTACTTTATTGTCATCTCTCTCTAGATTAATTCCTAAGTGATAGGATTGACAATTTTCTAAATTATAATTGCAGAGTAAACCATTATATTTTATGTCTTTATGTATTGATTCTATATAATCGCTTAATTCATTACCAGTAATCGAGTTAGGGAAGTATCCTTTTTCTGTGACATACATTTGTAATGCTTTTCTAACTTCTGACAGAGCTCTCATTTTTTCAGTATCTCTACCTTTTTGTCTTGCATCACCTAAGAAAGAAAAGGTCATCGATGAAAGCATGCTTATTATTGAGACAACTACGAGTAATTCTATTAATGTAAAACCTTTGTTTATTTTGATAGTCATTTTATTTTATTGCGAAAAAGATAGCTATAGAAAAACATATTATAGCCACTATGCTCATTATTGTTTTTGCGCTATTTTCATCCTTAGCTAAACCAATTTTAATAAACCAATTTGTGATACTGGAAGCTGAGGATGTATTCCTTCTATCGAAAGAATGGTTAAAATTATTTTCTTCATCAAATTCTATCCCCATATTTTTTTGAATTAATTAACACATTATAAATTATATCATATATTGTATACTTTAAAAGTTCTTTCAAACATATCTTTTTCTTTAAATTCTTTATTAATTTTTTTATTAAGATTATGCCCAAAAATGTTCTTATTTTCCTTATTTTTAATAAGTCTCAAGATTGAATCTTTTATTTCTTCAGAATTTCTTACGGCTGTAAGTATACCAGAAACATTATTTTCTATGATCTCTGGTATTCCACCAATATTGCTCGCTATTACTGGAAGTTTTGCTTTTCCCGCCTCGAGAAGTACATACGGTAGAGCTTCTGTTATTGATGTTAGAGTAAAGATATCTAAAGCTTTAAGATAAAGAGATGCATTTTCTATTTTCCCTATTAAAAATATTTTATTGGATGATCCAAGTTTTATTGATAATTCTTCTAATTTTCTTCTTTCTTCACCTTCACCAATTATTACAAAAATTATGTTTTCTTTTATTTTTGAAATAGCTTCTATTGCATATTTTAAACCTTTATTTTTATGAAGCTCTGATATTGTGCCTATCCATATTGGATTACTAGTAATCTTTTCTACAGCATTGGAATTTTTTTGTAATATTTTTATAGATAAAATTTCTCTTGCATTATTTTTTTCTATAAAATCTATATCTGTTATGCCATTTTTAATTACAATAATTTTTCTATTAAAGTTTTTTCCTATTTGTTTTTTAACAATATCAGAAACCGCTACAGTCTTATGACTTAGAATTATTGTTAGTATGTGTAAAATCCAAATTATTCTTTTTTGTAAGAAATTCCTATCTTCATTAAATACCCAACCGTGTGATGTAAAAACGATTTTTTTAATTCCAGATACTCTACCTGCTAGTCCACCTACAAAACCCATCTTGGAAGAATTCAAGTGTATAACATCTGGTTTTTCCTTTTTAAATAATCTTAATAATTCAAAGAAAAACTTTATATCTTTTATTATTCCTATATCTCTTTGAGAGTTTTCTAAGACGATAGTATTTATGTTTATCTCTAAAAGCCTTTTATTTAATTCACCATTTCCACCGAGTAATACAGAGAGTTTGACATCTCTATTTTTAGAAAGTTCTCGTGCAATATCAAAAACATATTTTTGAGCACCACCCCAATTTGATTTTGTTATACATATAAAGATTTTCTTTTGTTTTTTAATCATCTTTCGTATGATTATATATAAAATAATGTTTATTTGCTAATAAAATTGAGTTCACTTCTGACCTTTATCTTTTTTAAAAAAGCTGTATAATTTGCCTAATTAAAGTCATGTTGGTATTTAATAAGAGAGAATCAATATTATTTTTTATTGGCGATTTATTCGTTTTCTTTTTTTCGTTATGGATTTCTCTTTTTATAAGAAATTTGCAAATTCCTACTTCAAGTGTTTATTTTGAACATACAGTTCCTTTTACAATAATTTTTGTGTTGTGGATTTTAGTTTTTTTTATTACTGGTCTGTATGATAAATATACGACTATTTTAAAAAGCAAAATACCTTTGATTATATTTAATGCTCAGGTTTTTAATAGTTTTATTGCTGTTGTATTTTTCTATATAGTTCCTTATTTTGGAATAACACCTAAAACAATACTTTTTATTGATATATTGATTTCTTTTATTCTTATATATATATGGAGAGTTTATGGACAGTTTATTTTTAAGGTAAAAAGGAAAATCCCAGCGATTATTGTTGGTAGTAGGGAAGAGATGTTTGCTTTGGAGAAAGAAGTAAATAGTAATTTTAGAGTTAATTTGAAGTTCGTCTCTTTTATTAATCTTGATAAAGTTGCTAGTGTAGATTTAATAAAGGAAATAATGGATCTTGTATATGCAGAAAATGTTTCTGTTATAGTTATTGATTTAAAAGATTCTAGAATAGAGCCAATTTTACCTAACTTATATAATCTAATTTTCTCTGAAATTAAATTTATCGATTTTTATAAGATTTATGAAGACATTTTTGATAGGATTCCTTTAACTCTTGTAAAATATGATTGGTTTTTAGAAAATATTTCTTTAAAACCAAACCTCGGATTTGATATTTTAAAAAGACTTTTCGATATAGTCGTGTCTATTGTTTTGTTAGTAGTCTTTATTGTCTTGTTGCCTTTTGTATATATTTTAATAAAAATTGAAGATAATGGGAAAATATTTTTTGTTCAAGATAGAATAGGTAAGAAAAACAAAATTATTAAAATTTATAAGTTTAGAACTATGACGAGCAATGAGAAAATTACTAAAATCGGTAATTTCTTGAGAAAGACAAGAATCGATGAATTACCACAAATTTTAAACGTGCTCAGAGGTAATCTTTCTCTTATAGGACCACGTCCAGAAAAACCAGACCTTGTTTATTTATATGAAAAAGAAATTCCTTATTATAATATTAGACATCTTACAAAACCAGGTCTTTCTGGTTGGGCTCAAATATGCCAGGATAATCCACCTAAATTTGAAGTTAATTTTAATGATACAAAAACGAAGCTTTCTTATGATTTGTTTTATTTAAAAAATAAATCAATAATTCTTGATATTAATATTGCTCTTAAAACTATAGGTTCTATTTTTTTAAGGAAAGGGAAGTAATAAAAAGTAGAATGCAGAATGTTAAATATAGAAACTTAAGGATTTTGCTTCGCAAAATCCTTAAGTTTCTATAATTATACGGTATTTCTACATTTGATATTAATTATTTACCCACTTATTATATCGAGTTTCTATATTGCAAAAGTGAAAATAGGAGCTATAATGCCTCCATTATGATTAAAAGAAGATTTTGGGCAATCATACTGTTATTGGTATCATTTGCTATTGGATATTTTGTCTATTCGACTGAAAATCCTTCATCAAAGTTTAAATTTAAACTTGGCCTCGATCTTAATGGAGGTACAGAGTTGGTTTATAAGGCAGATTTAAGTAATTCTTCTTCAACACCAGCCAGCATTAAAAGCTCGATGGAAACATTAAGAGAAGTTATTGAAAGAAGAATAAATGTGTTTGGGGTTTCTGAACCAGTTGTTCGTGTGGAGAGGGTTGGATTCACTGGAGCTGATAGTGAACAACAACTCATAGTTGAACTCCCAGGAGTTACAGATATAGATAAAGCTATTTCTATGATAGGTGCCACTCCATCTTTGGATTTTAGACTTGTTGCTACAGATACAGATGCATTTTCTAAAGAATTAGAAAAAGCTTCTACAACAATTGAAAAGGAAATTGTTATGAATAAAATGTTTGAGTATACAGGACTTACAGGGAAATTATTAAAAAAATCAGCATTAGAATTTAATCAAACTACAGGCGAAGCGATGGTTTCTCTTCAGTTTAATAAAGAAGGGGACGATTTGTTCGCAAAAATTACAAAAGAAAATGTTGGTAGAAAGTTGGCTATTTTTCTTGATGGTGATGTCAAATCTATGCCAGTCATAAATGAGGAAATAACTGGTGGTAATGCTGTTATTTCTGGAAGTTTTACTGGTAGTGCTGGTATAAAAGAAGCAAGAAAATTAGTTGATAATTTGAACCTAGGAGCCCTTCCTGTTCCAATACAATTAATTTCCACACAGACGATTGGAGCTTCCCTTGGAAGTGAGGCTGTTGAAGCGGCAGTTAATGCGGGAATCTGGGCTTTTATTATAATTTCTTTATTTTTAATTATTTATTACAGACTTCCTGGTTTGTTAGCAGTTATTGCTTTAGCAATCTATACAGCTATAAACTTAGCATTATTTAAATTAATTCCAGTTACCTTAACCGCAGCTGGTATTGCAGCTTTTGTCCTTTCTGTTGGTATGGCGGTAGATGCAAACATTTTGATTTTTGAGAGAATGAAAGAAGAGTTAAAAAGGGGTAGAGAACTCGGTGATGCAGTTTCCGAAGGTTTCCATAGAGCATGGACTTCTATACGTGATAGTAATACTTCAAGTATGATAACTGCAGTTATATTATATATGTTTTCAAGCACATCGGTTGTTAAAGGTTTTGCCTTAGTTTTCTTTATTGGTGTTGTCGTTTCAATGTTCTCAGCTGTTACAGCATCAAGGACATTACTTCTTGCAATTAAGCATGATAATGCTGGTCGTTTGTTGAAGTTCTTATTTGGTGGAAAATTTAGAAATTCTAATAATTAATAATATGTTTGTAGTTAAATATAGAAAAATATTTTATAGTATCTCAATCTTATTTGTTGCCTTCTCAATATTTGCTATTTCTTTTTGGGGATTAACATTGGGTATAGATTTTAAAGGAGGAACTTCAGTAGAATTTGCTTATACAGATGAAAGACCAGAAATTAATGTTATAAAATCACAGATTAATACATTAAACTTTACACCATCAATAAGTGATTCTTATAGTTTAGTTCCTGTCGGTAAAAATGGTTATACTTTAAATTTGAGAAAAATAACAGAAGAAGAGAGACTCTCATTAATCTTTGCTTTGACAAATAATAATCCTGATAAGATAGAATTTAAAAAGATAAATTCTGTTGGTCCAACACTTGGTAAAGAAGCAATTAGAAAATCTACAATTTCTTTTGTATTAGTCTTATTGTTTATAGTTCTTTATCTCTGGTTTGCTTTTAGAAAAGTCTCTAATTCTGTTCCTTCTTGGAAATATGGTTTAATATCGATAGTTGCACTTTGTCATGATGTTATAATACCAACTGGAATATTTGCTGTTCTCGGACATTATATAGGAGGTTATGAAATAGACACTTTGTTTGTAACAGCCGTGCTTGTTATATTAGGTTTCTCTGTTCATGATACGATTGTTGTTTTTGATAGAGTTAGAGAAAATCTAAAGAATAATAGAATGGATAAGAATGATATGTCTTTTGAAGATATTGTTGGTATTAGTGTAAGACAAACTGCTATTAGATCAATAAACACTTCTCTGACAACATTATTTTCTGTCCTCGTCGTTTATCTTATTGGTCCTGTTGCAACGAAGAATTTTGCTTTAGTACTTTTGTTTGGTATTTTCTTCGGAACATATTCATCAATTTTTATTGCATCAAACTTACTTGTTACTGTAGAGAGGTGGCAGAAGAAAGGTAAAAAATAGGAATTTCATAAAAGTAATTTAAAACTAAAAGTCGTGCCAAAAGGGCGCGACTTTTTATTAGTAATAATTATGTTTTTATTCGTATTGTCTTTGTGAGCAAAGTGTAAAGAAGTGAAAAGTCTTCACCTCTGCAAGACTTTGAACGTTTTGTAATCAAAATGTGAAAAGTATATAGTTCCTGTAAGGAAGCAATCCAGGTTAATTAGTATTAAATTTATAATTTGAATTTAATCTTTAAAAGATTTAATAAAACCAGCTTGACTTCTATACCATTTTTAAAAAAATACTTATATTTTTTACTTTTTATTTAGTTATATTACGTAAATAACGTTGTAAAACAAGGCTAAAATGAAGAGGTTATAGGGTCAGCAAAATACTTGTCCGATAAAATCTGAAAGATTTTTGCGAGTAGTCATCAATATTGTTTATTTTGCTTGACTTTAAAACCGGTTTGAGTATAATAGCTTGGCTATCCTTTATTAAGGGATAGTGTTCTTTTACAACAAAATAAGTACAAGATTATGATCGTATCGTCTTACGAAGACGGTACAAGAATTGTGTGAGTCTAGAATCAGATCATTCGACGAATCGAATGAAGTTTTATTCTGTTAAGTTTGTTTTGTTCAATAAGCAAAATAAAATAACAGAACTCAAAATAATATTGTTTTTTCTTTTGTTCCGTTTCCGAAACAAATACTCAAAAAGTATTTTATTTTAGAGTTTGATCCTAGCTCAGGATGAACGCTGGCGGCGTGGATAGGGCATGCAAGTCAAGGGGACCCGTAAGGGTAACCGGCAGACGAGATAGTATAAGGTAGGTACGAACCCAAAAGTCAGGAATAGCCTGTCGAAAGACAGGGTAATACTTGATAG
>JBAYAG010000019.1:0-8926 GCA_041669885.1 Minisyncoccota bacterium
GTTGGAAATATATTTTCTCTCAGTACAAGATTTTCAGAACCTTTTGATTTGAAATATAAAAATGAAAAAGGAGAAGAAAAGTTTGTTATTATGGGAAGTTATGGTATAGGTTTAGGAAGACTTGTTGGAACAGTTGTAGAAATACTTTCTGATGATAAGGGTATTGTTTGGCCTGTATCAATAGCTCCATTTAAAGTTCATTTGATAGAAATAACTTCAAATAATCCTAAAGTAAGAGAGACTGCAGAAAATATTTACTCTAAGTTAACTAGTGGAGGGGTTGAGGTTTTGTATGATGATAGAGATACTCGTGCTGGTGAAAAGTTTAATGATTCAGATTTGATCGGTATTCCACTTAGGGTTGTAGTAAGTGAAAAAGGAATAGAAGCTAATGGTTTTGAAATAAAAGAGAGAAAAGATGGAAAGGTTTCTATGATGAGTGAAAGTGAGATGACTGAATTTGTAAAAAAATATAATTAAAAATATGTTCGACAATACCATTAAAAAAATAAATAAATATCTTTCAAATGATATCGGAATAGATTTGGGTACTGCAAATACTTTGGTGTATCTTGCCGGTAAGGGTATTATTGTAAATGAACCTTCTGTTGTAGCACTTAATCAAAAAACAGGTAGAGTGGTTGCTGTCGGAACTCAAGCAAAAGAAATGCTCGGAAGAACACCTCCACATATTGTAGCTGTTAGACCACTTGTAGATGGAGTTATCTCAGATTTCGAAGTTACAGAAGAGATGATTGCTTACCTTATTAAAAAGGCTGAAGAGTTTTCTCCTAAAATGCTTGGGCCAAGGGTTGTTGTTGGTGTGCCTTCAGGAGTTACAAATGTTGAAATAAGAGCCGTTAGAGATGCTACAAGAAATGCTGGGGCTCGTGAAGTATATATTATAGAAGAACCGATGGCGGGAGCTATAGGTATACGTTTACCTGTAAATGAACCGGTAGGGAATATGGTTATAGATATTGGAGGAGGTACTTCTGATATAGCCGTTATTTCTTTGGGTGGAATTGTAAGATCAAAAAATTTAAGAATTGCTGGTGATAAATTAAACAACGATATTATTTCTTACATAAGAAGTGAATTTAAAATTTTAATAGGAGAGACGACGGCAGAAAATATAAAAATCGCTATAGGTGCTGTTATTTCTGATGAACCTCTTGAAGCTTCTATAAAAGGACGTGATTTAGTCACTGGTCTTCCACGAGAAGTTATTATTACTGATTCAGATATTAGAGAGGCTATGTCCGCATCTGTCGAAAGTTTAGTTGAATCAACAAAAGAAGTTCTTGAAACTACACCACCAGAAATACTTGCAGATATTATGCAAAGAGGTATTTATTTATTTGGAGGGGGTGCTTTGATAAAAGGTCTAGATGGCTTATTGAGTGAATATTTAAAAATTCCTGTAAAAATAGCTGATGGACCACTAACTGCTGTCGCGCGAGGAGCTGGTATTGTACTTGAAAATCTTGACCTTTATGAAGAAGCACTAATTCAAAACGAAGATGAGCTTCCACTTAAAAAATAATTTTAACAAAAAAAGTAATAGGGCAGTAAAGGTATCTATCTTTATTGTAATTTTGTTAATTATATTTTTTTCTTTTTCTTGGTCTAGAAATATTTTGTTTGGTATAGGTTCACCTTTTTGGAATTTGAAAAAAGATATCGTTAATTTAATATTAAGTGATATTCAAATTTTAAAGTCAAAAAAGAGTTTGATAGAAGAAAATTTTTTACTGAAAGAACAAATATTTAAAAGGGGGAATGATAAAATAATTTCAGATTTAATAAAGAAAGAAAATGATGATCTTAAAGGTATTTTGAACAGAGTTGATAATAAAAATAATTATATATTAGCGAGTGTACTTATTAAGCCATTCTTATCTGCTTATGATACTTTAATAGTTGATGTCGGCACTAATAATAATATTAAGGTTGGAAGTCAGGTTTTAGCAAATGGTAATTCTTTTATTGGTTATGTTTCTGAAGTATACAGAAGTACCTCAAAGGTTGTTTTATATTCTTCATACGGTGAGAAGATTCCAGTATTAATTGGTCAAAATAATATTGAGAAAGAAGCTTTTGGTATTGGTTCTGGTAATTTTAAAGTTGAGATGCCAAGAGAATCTGATGTAAAAGAAGGTGATAATATAGTGGTTCCTTCAATTTCTCCAAATATTTTTGGTATTGTAGAAAAAATAGAATTCAAAGCAACAGATTCATTTCAGAAAGTTTTATTTAAGAATCCTGTGAATATATCAGAACTTAAGTGGGTTGAAATAGTTTTAAATTAATATTATGACATCATTAAGAATTTTTATTGATATATCCTTATTTTTTTTATTATTCTTGTTGCCTCCTTTTTTTTCTTTTTTATTATTAATAATATTAATCTTTATCTTTTCTAATTTTGTAGAATCTATTTTCGGTTCTTTTATTTTAGATTTATTATATAAAGTTAAAAGTCTTATCGAACAAGATACATCTTCTTTGTTTGGTTTTTTAATAAATTTTATATATTCATATAAATTTTTATTTGCTATCCTTATCTTTTTTTTTATTTCTTTCAAATTAAAAAAGATGTTAAAATTTTATTCAAAAATATAAATTATAAACAATATGTTTAGAAATTTTCGTCGATCATTAAATAGTAAAAAATATTTAGAAAGAACAAAAGATATAGATCCTGATGAGATTTTTATTGATTCTGAAAATTTACCAAATTTTGATGTAAACCAATTTGAGGGAAGATTAGAAAAATCAATATCTAGAAATACTTTTATATTTTTTGCTTTTTTTTGTTTTTTGATTTTTATTTTATTTTTTTATAAATCTTGGAATTTACAAATAACAGAAGGTGAAAGTTATTACCAAAGAAGTGAAAATAATAGATTGAGAAATACTCTTATTTTTTCAAAAAGAGGAGTTATAAGTGATAGAAATGATAAAACCCTTGTATGGAATATTTTTGGTGATGAATCTTCGGGTTTTTCTTTGAGAAAATATGCAACCTCAACTGGTCTCTCTCATGTTATGGGTTATCTAAAATATCCACAAAAAGATAAATATGGTTTTTATTATAATGAGGATTTTGTTGGTAAAGATGGTATAGAAAAGATTTATAATGATAAGTTGGCTGGTGAAAATGGACTTAGAATTGTTGAAGTCGATGCTTTAAATAATAAAAAATCGGAAAATACTATTCGTCCACCAAAAGATGGAGAAGACATAAAACTTTCTATAGATTCAAAACTTCAGAGTAAATTATATGATTCTATTTCTGATTTATCTGGTAGGGTTGGCTTTACAGGTGGAGCAGGAGTGATAATGGATGTTAATACAGGAGAAGTTTTGGCACTTACAAGTTTTCCAGAATATGATTCACAAGTGATGACTGATGGCGCAAATAAAGTAGCAATAAATAGTTTTTTAAATAATAAAAATAATCCTTTTCTTGATAGAGTAACAGATGGTCTTTATACTCCCGGTTCTATAGTTAAACCATTTATGGCAGTAGCTGCTCTTTATGAAAAGATTATAGGACAATATGACAATATTTTGAGTACTGGTGCTTTGACTATACCGAACCCTTATGATCCATCGAAACCTACTGTTTTTAAAGACTGGAAGGCTCACGGTTATGTTGACATGAGAAAAGCCATATCTGTATCATCTGATGTTTATTTCTATGAAATAGGAGGTGGTTTTGAAAGTCAAGAAGGTCTCGGTATTGATCGTATCAAAAAATATATGACGAGTTTTGGTTTTGGTGAAAATATGTCGGATGGTTTCTTTTTTGGTGAAAAAGGTGTCGTGCCAGATAGAGAATGGAAAAAAAATAACTTCAATGGTGAAGATTGGTTGGTTGGTAATACTTATCACACTTCTATTGGTCAGTATGGTTTTCAGGTCACTCCTATTCAAGTAGTAAGAGCTATCGCAAGTATTGCAAATAATGGAAAAATAATTGAACCAACTATTATTTATGGAGATAATAATAAAAAAGTAAATGAACTTCCTTATGACAAAAGTTATTATCAAATCGTTAGAGAGGGGATGAAAATGTCTGTCGAAGAAGGAACGGCTGTTGGTTTGAAGAACGATTTTTTTGAACTTGGTGCAAAGACGGGTACGGCAGAACTTGGTTCTAGAAAACAATTCGTAAATTCTTGGGTGGTAGGATTTTTCCCTTATGAAAAACCAAAGTATGCTTTTGCTGTAATAATGGAAAAGGGTCTAGTGACGAATACTTTAGGAGGTGTTTTCGTAATGAGACAAGTTTTTGATTGGATGAGAATATACACACCTGAGTATTTGATCTAGCAAGATCATGTCGCGCAATTGTCCATTAAAGCGCGACACAAACTAATAGACAATTCCATTAATGTATTTATAATTGTCCATTGAATCGCGACATAAACTAATTAAGATATATTTTAAAAAAATATAACATTATTAATTAGTTTTTATTAAATATATTGTTTTTTATAGCCATATTTTTAAAGATATATATAAAAATACTTGACAAAAATCTTAAATATGCTATACTTGATAACAGGATAGTTAGACTACTTCACAAGAAAGACAAAATTCCGGACAGTTTACCGGTTTTGAGTTTTTTGTGTGATGAGTCATTAAAAATTGGAGATAAGAATGAGCGAGCAGTATATCGTCGGTCGTTTTTTCCTGAAGGATCGTCGTGATCGTCCCGGCCAGCAACTTCAGTGTTACCTTGGTATACGTGGAATGGGAAATCTCTACGTTATCGACCGCAACCTTTCGCCGATTCCTGAAAGTGCCGTCAAGGAAGGCGCGTTCTACTACTGTGGGATCAGCCAGACTCTGGTGCAGAATGACCATTTGTCTGTCTTTACTGTCGCGGTTCTCGAGGAGATCGATTTCTCCAAGGGAATCTTCGTGATCGATCCGAATCGCAACCAGTGGCAGTCACACATGACGAGCAAGAACAACATGTCATACACGTTCGTGATCGACACTGACTGCCAGAAGGTACCTCGTGTGATCGGAGAATCGTGGACGTTCAAGGTCAGGAGAATTGTCAGCGTATATGAGGACTCGATCGTCATGTCGGTCATCCTCGATGAGCCCGTCGTTTCCGACAGGGCCAAGCGTCGGCACGGCATTCTACCCTCGGCCAAGAAGGAAGAAGTGACAGCCTAATAAAAGGTGTCATGAATTTCCAACAGAACCTACATTTACAAGTGAAAGCTTGTGAATGTAGGTTCTTTTTAATTATCTTTGACTTTTTCCTTTCTAATTTAATCTTTGACTTTCAACCTTTAAATTGGTAAAATCTTTTATATTAGCAAGTATTATCAAGTAATTTTTAAAAAAATGGAAGAAAAAAGAGAATATCTCACAAAACAGAAATATGATGAATTGGTAATTGAACTTAAAGATCTCAAAAATGTTAAAAGAAAAGAAGTTGCTGAAGCTTTGGATTATGCAAGAGGTTTAGGAGATCTTTCTGAAAACGCAGAATACCATGAGGCAAGAGGACAACAAGCTGCCGTAGAAGAAAGGATTTCAAAAATAGATTTAATTTTAAAAAATGCAACTGTTGTTGAAGATAGACACGGTGAACATGTTTTGATCGGTAGTACTGTTACTGTAGAAAAAAATGATGGAACAAAAAGAACTTTTATGATTGTTGGTTCAGCAGAATCTGATATGAATTCTGGAAAGATATCAAACAGATCACCTTTAGGTACAGCTGTCTTAGGAAAGAAAAAAGGTGATTCTTTCTCTTTTACATCACCATCCGGTGTGATGTTTTATAAAGTTATCGAAGTTAAATAACAAAATGGCGTCTTTTGAAGAACTTAGAAAAATTAGAATACAGAAACTTAATCTTCTAGAAAAAGCAGGGATGAATCCTTACCCTTCTTCTTCTAAGATGGATTATTATATATCCGATTTACTTAAAAATTTTGATGAAATCTCTCAAAAGGGTGATACTTTTCTTGTTGGTAGAATCATGTCTATAAGAGGACAAGGTGGTCTTATGTTTTTTAATTTTAATGATGGTACTGGTTTATTTCAAGGATTATTAAAAAAAGATGAGATGGATGAAAAGGTTTTCAATCTTTTTCAAGATACTGTAGATATAGGAGATTTTATACAGGTTAATGGGAATCTTTTTGTAACAAAGAGGGGAGAAAAAACAATTCAAGTTAAAGACTGGAAAATGCTTGCGAAAAGCTTGAGACCTCTTCCAGAAAAATGGCATGGTCTTCAAGATGAAGATGAAAGATTTAGAAAGAGATATCTTGATATTATTTCAAATTCTGAAGCTAAAGAAGCTGTAATTAAGAGAGCTATTTTTTGGAAGGCTATGAGGAATTTTCTTTCTGATAAAAACTTTATGGAAGTTGATACTCCCATATTAGAAAATACTGCTGGTGGTGCAGAAGCAAAACCTTTTATAACACATTACAATGCTTATGATATGGATGTTTATATGAGAATATCTCCTGAACTATGGCTTAAGAGACTTATGGTTGCTGGCTTTCCTAAGGTGTTTGAAATAGGAAGAGTCTTTAGAAATGAAGGAGTTGATGCCGAACATCTACAGGATTATTCTCATATGGAATTCTATTGGGCTTTTGCTGACTACAATGACGGTATGAAGTTTATAGAAGAAATGTATAAATACATTGCAGAAAAAACTTTTGGAACATTAAAGTTTAAAATAAAAGGTTTTGATATTGATTTGGGTGCAGAATGGAAAAGATATGATTATGTTGAAACTATTCAAAAGATGACCGGAGTAGATATATTAAAAGCTAGTTTAAAAGAGATAGAAGATAAACTACGTGAGTTTAAAGTTGAATATGATAAAAAAGGTTTTAATTTAAATAGAGCGATTGATACACTTTGGAAATATTGTAGAAAACAAATAGGTGGTCCAGGCTTCCTTGTAAATGTTCCTGTTATGATGGAACCTCTTGCAAAGAGAATGGAAAGTAATAAAAATCTTGTTGAAAGATTTCAAGTTATTCTTGCTGGTTCTGAAATGGGTAAAGGTTTTAGCGAGCTTAATGATCCGATAGATCAATTGAGTAGATTTACAGACCAAGCTAAGCTTCGTGCAGAAGGTGATGAAGAAGCACAAATGATGGATGGTGATTTTGTTGAAGCACTTGAGTATGGTATGCCACCAACTTTTGGCTTTGGACTTTCAGAAAGATTATTTAGTTTTCTTATGGATAAACCTATTAGGGAGTGTCAGATATTTCCGTTTATGAGACCGCGTGGGTAAAAACTCGCTCATACATTTTCTTCGCTAAAGCATTTCGTAAATTTGAAAATTATATTCAGTTTTTTATACGAAAAATCAAAAACTCCTCGTTGCACTCGTTAAACAGTTTGATTTTTCTAAAAACTTCATTAATTTTCTAAATTTACTACATTAACCCGTTTAGAAAACGTGTTTGCTCGCTGTTGTTAATAATGATGTAAGTGAAGATGTTAGACAATTACAAATATATTTAAACAATAATGGATTTATTGTCTCAGAAACAGGACTTGGTTCTAAAGGAAATGAGTCTACCTTTTACGGACAAAAGACTGTGCAAGCAGTAAAGAAATTACAAGAAGCTCATGCAAGTGAGATACTTACTCCTCATGGATTCAAGAATAGTACTGGAATGTTTTATGAGTTGACGAGGGGATGGGTGAATAGTAATTAGAGAATAATAAAAAAAGTTAAATTATAAAGAGGATTTTCGCAAAGCGAAAATCCTCTTTGGTTTTTTCTGTTTTTGTATTTACTTTATGAATTTTTAACTTCTCGTGCTGTTGATAACTTATTTTTTATATAAAATTTAATATTAAATTACAAAAAAAAGCCTATGAATAAGGTTTTTTAAAGTTTTATTAATAATTTAAATTATGTTGTTTTATATTGCATTGTGGGACAAAGTGCTATAAAATATATAACAAGTGGGATGAAGTGGGACTTAAATAATTTTTATTAAAATTATTTTAAAAAAACTTTTTCCAACATAAAAATCTAATCAATGCTTATAGGAGAATACATACATACATTGGATGAAAAAAAGAGAGTCTCTTTACCTATTAAGTTTAGAAAAGAAATGGGTAAAAAGATTATTATTACCGCGGGATTAGATAATTGTCTTTGGATTTTTACCCTTGCTCAGTGGAAAAAGATTTCAGAAAGGCTTGGTGAGTTTTCTATGCTTCAGGCAGACAACAGAAGCTTCAATAGATACATGTTTGGTTCTGCAACAGAAGTAGAGGTTGACTCTATCGGAAGAATTCTTTTACCTGAATTTCTAGTAATAAGAGCAAATTTGAAGAGTAAGGTTTCTGTAATAGGAGTACAAGACAGAGTAGAAATTTGGAATGAAGAGAACTGGAAGGATTACAAGGGTGTTGTAGAAAAACAGGCCGACCAATTAGCAGAAAAGCTCGGACAAGCCGGAGCGCTTTAAATAAGATGCATAAGACAGTTCTTTTAAATGAAGCAATAGAAAATCTTAACCTTAAGCCTGGAGCTGTGTATTTTGATGGTACTTTGGGTGGTGCAGGACATAGTGCAAAAGTATGTTCTATGTTTGACGGAGGTGTAAGGGTTATTTCTACAGATAGAGATATGGGTGCTATAGAGAGAGCAGAAGAAAAACTTTCAAAATTTAATTGTAAATATGATTTAGTTTTATCTGATTACAAAAATATAAAGAAAGTTATTTCAGATTTAAAAGTAGAAAAAGTAGATGGAATACTTTTAGATCTCGGACTTTCTTCAGATCAATTAGATTTATCAGGTAGGGGTTTTACCTTCAAGAATAATGAACCGCTTCTTATGACTTTTTCAACAGATAAGGAAGATGTGAATGCAGAAGTTATTTTAAATACTTGGGGA
>JBAYAG010000020.1:0-8746 GCA_041669885.1 Minisyncoccota bacterium
TGTCTTGGATAAATCTGATTTACCATCAGCAAAAAGTGTCATTTGTGCTCTAAGACTGTTCATTTGAGACTTTATTGCAGCATCTGTACCTTTTGATCTTGCTGAATTCAACGATGCCAAAACAACTGATGAAAGAATACCGATGATGGCAATAACCACCAAGAGTTCAATCAATGTAAAACCTTTCTTCATAAATTTATTTTTTATCGATAAAAAATTAATTAACTATTAATAAATTAGCTTATTATGCCCGAGGCAGATCCATAAAAAAGTAAAAAGTTTAATCTAGCCATCTTCCAACTTGCTCAAGGTCAAAATACTCCTATCAAAAACGACTTAATCTTTTACAAGATCCAAGCTTGTGCAGTAATTATACACCTTTTGGCTTAAAATATAGCTAAGTGATAGGTGTGGATAACTCTTTTGAAGAAAAGAAAACGAGGTGAGACCTTGAATCTTTAAAAAGGTGTCTCCTCGTTTTCTTTTCTTCAAAAGACCCCGTCAAATTGTGTTTTTATTTGACGGGGTTTGCATTTAACAATTGCTCTTTAGATAAACCTTGAGTCTATTTTTTAAAAACATCTTTCCATAATAACCCTTCAAATATTTTTCTCTATGACGAGCATCTACATTATTTTTACACGCCTCATAATATATTAATTCAAAAGGTCGCCTATTTTTAGTTGATTCTACCTTCCCTTTTTTATGCTGTTCAAATCTTAATCTTAAATCTTTAGTGCATCCAGTATAAAGTAAACCATCTTTTTTTGATTTTAAAATATAAGTATAGTAGAACATTATTTTTTATTAAATTTCAAACCCCGTCAAACAAAACACAATTTATATAATTCTCTTTAAGATAACTTAAAACCCTATGAAATAAAAACACAATTTCATAGGGTGATGATTTTTATTGTCGCTTCGCTCTGTAAAAATCAATCACATACCCGAAGAAATATTGTATATAGGTATAAGTACAGAAGCCAAAAGGAATGCAACACCAACACCGAGAAGAACGATCATGGCAGGCTCAATAAGACCGACGAGAGCATCTATTGAGTTTGTAACTTCTCTTCTATAAAAATTAGCTAATGTTTTTAATATATTTCCAAGCTGACCAGTTTCCTCACCTATCTTCACCATTTGAACAAATATACCAGGCATTTCTTCATGTCTAATCATTGCATCAGAAACTGAGCTACCACCTTTAACATCCTCAACAGTTTCTTCTAAGATTTTTTTGTAAACTTCATTGTCCACAACAGAAGATGTAAGTTCAAGTCCCCTAACCATAGGTATACCAGAAATAAGCATGGTATTCATATTGTCTGCTATTCTAGAAAGATAAAGTTTAATATATAAATTCTTAACATAAGGAATTTTTATTTTAATATCATCAAAATAATATTTTCCTTCTTTGGTCAAAGAATATCTAAACAAGAAAAATCCACCAATAATTAAAATTATCAAAAAGAATATTCCGTAAGATACAAGAAAATCAGATAGACCCAAAACAACTTTAGTATAAATAGGAATCGCTTGTCCTGAATCCTTTAGAATTCCACTTATTTTTGGTATCACAACAGTCAACATAAGAGCCATAACTGCAATAAAAGTAAAAACAACGAAAGCCGGATACACAAGAGCTGTCTTTACTTTAGAAGAAACTTCATATGTCCTGTCCAAGTGATCAGCAAGATACATAAAAGTTTCATTAAGTTTTCCAGACTCTTCACCAGACTTAACCATATTTACATAGAAAGGAGAAAAAACATCTGGATGTTTTGCAAGAGCTCCTGAAATAGTGCTTCCAGATTGAAGGTTATCTACAATATCTTTAAGTTTTCTTCTCAATACAGAGTTCTCTGACTGCATTGCCAAAAGTTGAAAAACCCTTAGTGCAGAAACCTGAGCTTCAAACAAAGTAGACATCTGTCTTGAAAGAATAACAACGTCTTTATTTGAAACTTTATCAAAAAATGAAATATTTTTTTCTAAAAATGAACCTTCCTCCTCTGGAACCACAGACAAAACAACCAGACCTCTTTTCTGTAATGCACTTATAGCGACCTCCATATTTATGGCATCAATAGTACCATCTTTAGGAGCTCCACTTTGATCTAATGTTTTATATTTAAAGGTCATTTTTTATCTAATTACAAAAGTTTTTCCAAAATTCTTTGATCAGTAGAATAATTACGTGCATCTTCTACAGTAATTTCTCCTCTTGATACAAGCTCAGCTAGAGACCTATTAATATCTATCATGCCTTCTTGAGAACTAGTTTCTATAATTGAATTTATTTCGTGAATTCTATTTTCTCTGATAAGGTTTGAAACAGCGTTATTGTTTATCAATAATTCATAAGCAGGTATTAATCCACCAGAAATTCTTGGAACAAGTCTTTGAGAAAAAATACCAGTCAAACTTCCAGCAAGCTGAATTCTTATTTGACTTTGTTGTTCTGCAGGAAAAGAGTCTATGATTCTACTGATTGTCTGTGCGGCATTGTTCGTATGTAATGTAGAAAATACCAAGTGTCCAGTCTCAGCAGCAGTCACAGCAGCAGATATAGTATCGTTCCCTCTCATCTCGCCTATCAATACAACATCCACATCCTCTCTAAACATACTTCTGAGAGCAGACTGAAAAGTATCTGTATCTACCTGAACTTCTCTTTGGTCTACTATAGATTTCTTTGGTTCATAAATATATTCTATTGGATCTTCTATAGTGATTATGTGTTCGGCTCTGCTTTCGTTAATGCTTTCTACCATAGCAGCAAGTGTTGTTGTTTTACCATGACCAACAGGACCAACAACTAAAAAGAAACCTTGAGTCTTATCTGTAAAACCTTTTAATATTTCTGGTAAGTTTAGTTCCTCAATGCTTTTTATCTTTTTAGGTATAAGTCTTAGTGCTATACTCACCATACCCTGTTGAAAATAAGCATTGCCTCTAAACCTCTCTCCATTTTCCATACCATACGAAAAATCTAATTCTTTATCTTTTAAGAATTTCTCTTTGTTATCTTTTGTAATAAGTTCTGACAAGACTCCCAATAAATCTTCTTTACTAAAGACTTCTCTTTTAATTAAAGGAAATAAAAGACCAGAGACTCTAATGGTAGGTTTTTTACCTTCGGAAAGATGAAGGTCAGATGCCCCTTCCTGAAAGACTATTTTTATTAAATCACCAAGTTCTTCTTTATAATTCATCCCGATTGTAAAATTTAATTTTTATAATTTTTTCGACTTATTTTTTCAAGTTTATTTAAACTTGCTTTTAATCTTCACTTATATCTGCTGAATTTACAACAAGACAAGTTTAATTATTTACCTTTATTTTTTTGATATATTTCAATAACCTCTTCAACAACTTCAGAAGGAATAGTGGTCGCCTTAACAATATATCCATGAACACCGAGTTCTTTTGCTCTATTTATATCAGATACTAAACCCTGATTTGTAAGCATCACAGCGAGAGCTCCTGGAGCAAGATTCTCTTTTTTAATAGTCTCATACATTGAAAAACCATCCATAACAGGCATTATCAAATCCATTAAAATAATCTCTGGTTTATAACCATTTTTAAGTATATCTATGGCATCCATAGCACCACTAGCGACTTTCACTTCAAAACCATTCTTATCAAATTTCATTGAATACATGTTAAGAAGGAATTTGTCGTCATCTACAATTAATATTTTCTTTTTTTCGTTCATATTTGTATTATTTACCTTATTAAATAAGATTTAATTCTTTTTGTAATTATAACAAATTTAAAATTATTTAACAGGGTGAATCTTATTAAAGATAAATTATAACTCACTAATGGATTCAAAAGGAATAACTTTATCCATTGCCTTGATTATTGCGTCCTCTTTCATTGTAATAAGACCATTTTTCCTTGCTGCTTTATATACTTCAGATTCAACTGGATTTTTAAGTATTATCTGTTCTATTTCGCTATTCATATTAAACATTTCGAAAATAGCTATTCTTCCACTTGTACCACTAGGACATTTCTCTGTTGGTTCTAATTCGTACATATCTGTAAACGGTGGTATTTCTTTCTTATATTCTTCAGGTAGATCAGTAAACTCTTTGTCTATCATAGTTTTAATACTGTCATTGATCTGTAAGTTTTTACCTGTACCAGGACAGATTTTTCTAACTAATCGTTGTCCCATAGTAAGAATAAGGGTTGGTGGGATAAGATAAGGATCAACACCCATATCTATAAGTCTAGGTATAACACCGCATGCAGTGTTGGTGTGTATTGTTGAAAGAACCAAGTGTCCAGTAAGAGCGGCTTGAACGGCAAGCTGTGCAGTCTCTTTGTCTCTAATCTCTCCAACCATTATGACATCTGGGTCTTGTCTAAGAGTTGTTCTAAGTCCTGAAGCAAAATCATAACCTATCTCAGGAAAAACCTGCGACTGACTCATTCCTTCTATGTTGTACTCAATAGGATCTTCCAAGCTTAAAACATTTTTCTCATCTTTATTGATCTCACTAAGCATAGAATAAAGAGTAGTTGTTTTACCAGAGCCAGTAGGACCAGAGATAAGTATCATCCCATAAGATTTCTTCATTGCAGCTCTAACCATTTTTAAATACCTTGGCGACAAACCCATTTCTTCAAGTGGTTTGACTCCCCTGTCTTGGTCAAGAATTCTCATAACAACTTTTTCTCCATAATATGAAGGAAAAGTTGAAACTCTAAAATCTATTTTTCTACCATCTATTTTTGCAGAAAAACGACCATCTTGTGGCTTACGCTTTTCATCTAGCTTCATATTTGAAAGGATTTTAATCCTAGCAACAACAGCTTGATGAACTTCAGCTGGTAAAACCAAACTGGTATTTAATACCCCGTCTACTCTAAATCTAACTCTTACTTTGTCTCTCATATGTTCAATATGAACATCAGATGCATTACCTTCTGTAGCATATCTCAATATCGTAGCAACAATCTTTGTGACCGGAGCATCTTCTATTATTTTTGTTTCTATTTTATGATTTTCTCCTCCACCTTTTGTTAATTCAACTCCGTCTAAATCATCTGAAAGTTCTGTTTCAAGCTCAGAAAGAGCTTTTGTAACTTCACCAGAAAGACCTTTATAACTTTCTATTACTTTATCAAAATCTGTTTTAGATATTAAAAAAAGCTTATATGGTATATTTAATTTACCAATCAAAAAATTTAAAGCATCTCTCGCCTGAATATTATCAGGATCAATTATACCTATGTTTAAAGTTCCCTCTCTAAAAGCTAATGGAACAAAACCATAGTGAGAGGCGGCATCTTCAGATATATATTTAAGAACAGAAAAAGAAACCTCTTTGTTTTTAAGGCTTTCTGTTGGTAAATTATAATAAGCTCCTTTTGTATCAAGTATTGTTTCTGAAGCAACCCCCATCTTTTCTAGGACTTCTTCTACCGTTTGACCTGTTGAACTAGATTGTTTTTCTATTTTTGCTGTATCTGCTGTATTTATTATTTTTTTTTCTACTAAAAGATCTAATATATTCATTTTTATCTATTTCGATTAATAGTTGTTGTGGATTTATTAGTAGTAGTGGTAGAAAAAGAGTTAACTCCAATCGGAGCAAAGGGGTTATCCCTTCCTGGTTCCTGCGAAGTAAGTGAAATTGTATTGTCTTTCAAACTACTAAAAGAAGGGTCTGAGAAAATGGTATCAGTAAGTTTAACTTTAGACATCTTCTGTAATAAATTATATATGTATTTTGCATCACCAGATTCTGCTTTTTTAACCTCTTCTACAAGACTTGCATCATCGGTTTTTTTGCCATATAAATAATAACCAGCTATAAAAAGTGTTATCAAGACTATACCTATAATAAAGATGTTTTTCTTATTCATATATATTATTTTAACCAATATGTATTTAAACCAACACTAAAGTCATAACCCCCTATATCCTTTGAAACAAAACTAATATCGGTTATATTTACTAATCTAAGATTAGACTCTAAATCTTTCAAGAAAGGAAGGAATTCATCATATGTTGCATTTACTGAAAATTTTAAAGACAGTATTCCGTATGCAGAATCAACAACTCCTATAGAATCACTTTTAATTTTTGTATCTTCTACTAATATATTTTTTACAACTAAACCTCTTCTTGAAGCAATATCGCTTATTTCTATGATTAGTCTGATATTATCTATATTACTAGGTAAAAATCTTTCAAGACGTACTCTGTCTAATTCAGATATTTTGTTTCTTTTTTCCATCAAGTTATCTCTATCTGTAACTATTTGATTTGAACTCTTTGCAATATCTTGATATGTCTTTAATTCATCTCTTAGAGGAACTATACCGTATGAAGAATATTCAGAATCGATAGCGTTACTACTACCTTTATAATTTGGATCTACATATCCAAAAAATATCCCTATAGAAGATAATATTAATATAATTGGTAAGATTAAATTCATTTTAAATATTTTCGCTTAATTTATTATAAGATAAAAAGTCAGGAGAAAAATATACAGAAAGAGAGAATGTCACACTACCATCTTGAGTCAAACTTAAATCTGAAACCTTCGGCTCTTTAATGAAAGGTCTATATTCTGACTTTCCAAACTCGTCTGCTTGTGATGCTACCGTTCTCCAGTCCCTAGCAGTACCAGACATCTCAACTTTCATAACATCTTGACCACTAGAATCTTTTTGATTAGTAGAAAAAACAAAGTTCTTAAAACGTATATCTCTCAAGGTTACTTGCTGTAAAAATCCAAAAATCGGATATACAGATATATGTTTATCTAAAAGGCTTTGTGATACATTTATTCTTGAATCTAGTTCAACTATTTTCTCTATCGTTACAGAATCTTTAACTAAGCCTTTTCTATTGGTCTCTATCGTGTTTTGTTCTCCTGTAATATTTTTTATTAAAATATCTTTTTCTAAATAAACCCAACCAGCAACACCAACAGAAATAAGAAAAATAATTATTGAAATAATCAAAAACAAGCCAATACCTGCTTTAGTTTGTTCTTTTTGTATAATAGGTTTTCTGGGTATAAAAGATGTTTGAAATTTTGTCTTCATTTACTATTTAATATTATACACCAAACAATTAAACAAAACCAACAAACAAAACTGTGGATTACCTAATAATATTTTATAATTATATAAAAACAACCACCAAATTATATTTCCTGAAGTTTTCTAATCGCCAAACCTATTGCTACAGAAAATTCTGGACCAGCGGTTTTCAAAACTTCAGATAAGAAAGCTGGGTATTCTATTTTAGAAAAAGGATCAGCAACGTCAACTTGAATTTCAAAAGAATTTTGAGCTTTTTCTCTTAATCCTTTCAACATAGCTCCTCCTCCAGTAAGAGCTATCTTGCTTATCTTTTTCCCTGTTTTTTTATAATAATTCATAACGAGCCTACCTGTTTCAGCTAAAATGTAGTCTATTGTTACTGATGATAATTCTGAATAACTTTTGTTATTTGGATCACTAATTAATCCTTGATCTCTTTTAATCTTTTCGGCTTCATCAAAAGTTATTCCTAATGACCTTGAAAGAGATAAAGTGATATCTTGAGAACCTTTATTAACAATATGTGAAGCTTTTAATATTCCCCTTTCAACTATAAAAACCTTTGTTGTACTTGCTCCAAAATCCATTATCATTTGTGGACTTGTACTTGGTTCTAAAACAGATCTAATATTACTAAAAATTTCAATCTCAGAAAAACTTACATTTAAACCAGCCATTTTTTGAATATCTTTATTTTTGTTTAAAGCGTCGTTGTGAATAACAACAAGTAATACTTCGGTACTTTTTTCATCTTCTACTACTTTTTGACCATTTTGAAACTCAGAAATAGTACTCTCATCTTTTGGAATTGGCCACCAATCAAGAGTTACTTCTGACATAGGTACAGGAACATATTTTCTTGCTTCTATCGGAACCATTTCAACAAGTCTCCTTTCATCTAAAGTTGGCATTTTGACAAAAGAAATAAAGCTTGAACTTATAGGAATAGATATGCCACTATTTATAGTAGTTGTGTTTGATTCTTTCAATAAACTTTTTATTATTTCAGATACCTTATCTGCACCCAAAATAGTTGACCTACCCACATCTACGTTATTGTATGGACCAGTAGATATTTCTCCGTAAGTTTCGAGGGTTGCTTTTCCATTCTTTTTCTTTAATTGAACAATCTTAATACAAGAAGAACCTATGTCTATACCAAGAACACTGGTTTCCTTTGTTGGAAATAAAGAACTAAATAAATTTGAGAAAGGGTTATTCATTATTAATCAATATTTTTATATACAAAAGTATGATCAACTTAAAAAATCCACACACTTTTTATGCTACTATTATAACATATAATAAAACAAAAACTCAAAAGTTTCTTATTAACAATAATAAATATAGATAGAAAATGAAGATTGAGAAAATAACAATAGTAATTAAAAAATTTTTTGACTTATATGATGAACTCCTTTCATACATATTACCCAAAGAAGAAAACACTATTTTTATAGAAAACATGACAGAAGAGTATATTATGAGAGAGATTACCCAAGCAAATCAAACTTCTAATAATAATTTCAAAGCTCTATTTCAGTATAAAAATAAAATATTTAAAAAAGCAATTTGGGAAATAAAATATCATGCAAATAAAAAAATAATACAAAAATTTTCAAAACTATTTTATGAATTTATAATAAATGAAATATCCGATGAA
>JBAYAG010000021.1:0-8563 GCA_041669885.1 Minisyncoccota bacterium
GAGTTGTTTTTATTGGTAGAACAAATATGGATGAATTTGCCATGGGCGGTTCTACAGAAAATTCTGCTTATGGTCCAACAAAAAATCCTTATGATTTAGAAAGGGTGTCTGGTGGCTCTTCAGGAGGTGCAGCTGCTTCTGTTTCAAGTGATGAGGCTCTTGTCGCCCTTGGTTCAGATACTGGAGGTTCTATCAGACAGCCAGCCAGCTTTTGTGGAATTGTTGGTTTAAAACCAACCTATGGTGCTGTTTCAAGATATGGAGTTATGGCCATGGGATCATCTTTAGACCAAATAGGTACTTTTGGAAAAACCGTAGATGATGCAGAAATACTTTTCAATGCAATAAAAGGTAATGATAAGATGGATAGTACTTCTTTAGAAGATGATTCTAGTCAAATAAAAAATCAATTTGAACCCAGTGAAATAGGAAATGCATTTCACGTGTCAGGTGGGGTAAAGAAAATCAAAATCGGAGTCCCTAGAGATTTTATGAAGATGGATGGTATAGATAAAGATGTCCTATCTAATTTTGAGCAATCTTTAGAGAAATTAAAATCACTTGGTCATGAAATAGTAGATATAGAATTACCAAATCTAAAATATTCCCTTGCTGTATATTATGTCATTGTACCTGCTGAAGTTTCTTCAAATATGGCTCGTTTTGATGGTATGAGATATGGAAAAAGAGTTTCTGGAGAAAATGGTATAGATGATTATTTTCTTTCAAAACAAGCCGGACTTGGTAAAGAAGTTAAAAGGAGAATAATTCTTGGGACTTACGTTCTTTCTTCTGGGTATTATGATGCTTATTATAACAAGGCAAATATTGTTAGAGATATTATAAAAGATGATTATAGGAAAGCTTTTGAAAAGGTAGATATTATAGTTACACCGACAGCTCCAAATGTTGCTTTTAAAATAGGAGAAAAGATTGATAATCCATTACAGATGTATCTTGAAGATATTTTCACTGTACCTATAAATTTAGCGGGAATTCCCGCAATCTCTATTCCATCTGGTTTTAAAGATATTAATGGTAAAAAAATGCCTATAGGCATTCAATTTATAGCAAACAACATGAAAGAAGATCTATTGTTTTATATAGGAAAAGAATTTGTCGGTGAGAAATAATTTTAAGTTTGTCTAAAATAATACGGATGGTATAATACAGTCTATGCAAACTATGGACCCTTTACAATCTTATAATCTTTTAGGGTTAATCAGATCTATTTTTGATTTTGTAACTGGCAATGCTAGTCTTACGTTTTTAAAAAATATTCCTTATTATATTGTTAATTTCTTTGCAAGATTTGCTGTTTTTTCTTTTTTCTTTTGTATTGCTGTTATTATATTGATAATTATATATATAAATAAAACAAATAAAGTTAAGGATAGTTTAATGAGTAGAATTTCGGTTAAACCCAAGACAGAACAAAAAGATAATATTAACAAAAATGAAGTCAATCCTAAATGGAGACTTGTAGAAGAGCATATAGATTCTGATGATCAAAATAAGTGGAAACTTGCCATACTTGAAGCAGATATTATTCTTGCAGATTTGTTGGATGGACTATCTTTACCTGGTGAAAGTATTGGGGAAAAACTTAAGGCGGTTGAAAAAAATGATTTTGAAACAATAGAGCAGGCATGGGAAGCACATAAGATTAGAAATGCTATAGCACATGAAGGTTCTGATTTTGTTATAAACCAAAGAGAAGCAAAAAGAATTATAGGTTTATATGCGAGTGTTTTTAAAGAATTTAAAATAATTTAATATATTAACAGCTAAATATCTTGCACTTCTTTGTTTTTTCTGGTAATATAAGAAGTAGCGGGGTAGAGTAACGGTAATTCGTAAGGCTCATAACCTTGAGATTTTGGTTCAAATCCAAACCCCGCAACATTAAAAAGAAAAAGTTTACATTTAATTAAATGTAAACTTTTTCTTTTTAATGTTGTATTTATGATTAAATATTGTTATATTGTCTTTGTTTGATTAAGTCGGTGTAGTTCAATGGTAGAACGGGGGACTCATAAGCCTCAAACGATGGTCCGATTCCATCCATCGACACAAAAGTATTGATAAAAAATGTTTTTTTTGCTATCCTTTAGTGGTTAGAAAAATATGCGGTCGTAGCTCAGTTGGTTAGAGCGCTCCCCTGTCACGGGAGAGGTAGTGGGTTCAAATCCCATCGACCGCGCAGAAAAACAAAAAATCGAGGATAATCCTCGATTTTTTGTTTTTCTGCGCGGTCGAAGTGAGTGAAAGTATTCACTCACGTTGGGATTTGAAAGACAGAAATCATTTTTATAACAATAAAAATGATTGAGTCGGGGTAGCGACTTTTTCTGAGTGACGACGAAGAAAAAAGTTGTGACCAAATCCCATCGTTATTCCATCAACCGTGCAAAATAATCGCCGAAAGGTGATTTTTTTTGCGTAGTCGATGGAATTTGAAAGATAAAAATCTATTGTATAAAATATAGCACATGTTCTATAATTTATATGTTATAGATGGTTGTTATTTGAAATAATAAAGACAAGATCTCTCTCCCTTTGAAACTCAAATTTGAGTTTTGAAAGGGGAGGGGTGTTCTGGTTTTAGCCAGAATCTTGCTTCGTCGAGCATGATTTAGAACCTTTCTCGTTTAATTCAATAATATATGGGAATTTTTCGAGCTTTGGGATTAGGTTTGGCTATAATTATAATTCGTTTTCTGATGCCAGAACTATTTGAAATTATAGAGAACACTCTTCTTTTGTTCTTTGGGACATTACAGAGTGTTTTGTCTATGGGAGGTAACACCTTAACTGGTTCAACTTACAATCATATGACAAACGACAACATAAGTAATTTACTACCTATAAATTGGAAGTGAAAACTTATGTAGAAACCACTTGCTTCGGCGAGTGGTTTTTTGTTTTGCAAAAAAAGAGAAAATCGCTTAATATTGTGTTCATGCCGTTGTAGCTCAGTTGGTAGAGCACGTCATTGGTAATGACGAGGTCACCGGTTCAATCCCGGTCAACGGCTCAGTTTTTGCCAAGGTAGCTCAGTTGGTAGAGCAGTGGTATCGTAAACCACAGGTCGCGAGTTCGATCCTCGCCCTTGGCTCATAAATTTTTATGGAAAATATAGAAGAAAAAATTAAAAAAATTGAAGAAGAGATGTTGTTACCAGACTTTTGGAACGATAAAAATTTTGCACAATCAAAAATAAAAGAACTTTCAGAGCTGAAATCAGAATTATCTGGTAAGGGGAAGTATGATAAGGGCGGTGCTATTTTGAATATTTTTTCTGGTGCTGGTGGTGATGACGCAGAAGATTTCTCAAGGATTTTGTATGAGATGTATATTAACTTTTTTGATAAAAATGGTTGGGGTTACCATGTTATAGATGAAAACGAAAATGATAATGGAGGGTATAGAAGTATAACTTTGGAAGTCGATGGGAAAAATGTTTATGGTAATTTGAAAAACGAATCTGGAGTTCATAGACTTGTGAGACTTTCTCCTTTTAACGCTAAAAATTTAAGACAAACTTCTTTCTCAATGGTTGAAATTGTTCCACAAATAGACAGAGACTCTAGTATTCAAATATCTGAAAATGATTTAAGAATAGAGATGTCAAAGGCTGGTGGTCCTGGTGGACAGAATGTAAATAAAAGAGAAACTGCAGTAAAGATAATACATATTCCTACCAATATCTCTGTAAAGTCCACGGGTGAAAGGTCTCAAGCACAAAATAAAGATAAAGCATTGCAAATACTTAAGGGTAAACTTTTTGCATATCAAGAGGAAGAAAAAAAAGCTAAAGAAAAAGGGCTTTATATAAGTAAAAGTGTTTCTATTGATTGGGGTAATCAAATTCGTTCTTATGTTTTTCATCCATATAAGATGATAAAAGATCACAGAACAAACATGGAGACATCTAATATAGATAAAGTCTTAGATGGTTTTTTGGATGATTTTATAGAAGCAGAAAAAGGTTTGTAAAAAGTAATCTTGATGATATAATCTTACTTAAGATGATATTTTTTGATAAAGTTACAAAAATATATTCAGGTAATTCAGTTGCTCTTGAAGAAGTTACTTTATCTATAGAGCCTAATGAATTTGTTTCTATTGTTGGTCATTCTGGTGCAGGAAAAACTACTCTTATAAAAATGCTTTTAGCTGAAGACAAACCCACAAAAGGTAATGTTTTTTTTGGGTCTGTTGATGTACATAAGTTTAGAAAACACGAAATACATCATTATAGAAGAAAAATAGGTACAGTTTTTCAAGATTTTAAACTTTTAACAAACAAGACTGTGTATGAAAATGTTGCTTTTGCTATGGAAGTTTCTGGTAGAAGTGATGACGAAATAGAGTCTGATGTTCCTCATGTTCTTGATCTTGTAGATCTTACACACAAAGCTTTCAGTTTTCCAAATGAGCTTTCTGGTGGAGAAAAACAAAGAGTTGCTATAGCGAGGGCTATTGTTAATCAACCAGATATTATTATCGCCGATGAACCTACAGGAAATCTAGACCCTATAAATACACATGAAATAATCCAGATTTTAAAAAAAATAAATGAGCTTGGTACTACAATAATACTTACAACGCACAATAAAGGAGTTATAGATTTACTTGGAAAGAGAGTTATAAGTATGGATAAAGGGAAAATTATTAGAGATGATAGAGAAGGTAAATATGTCATGTAATTAATTATAAAAATCAATCATGCTTTGGCTAAATATAAAAAGAGTTTTTAAGTCAGGTTTGCAGAGCTTTTTTAGAAATGGCTTTGTTTCGCTTTCGTCCATTCTCGTTATGAGTATTACTCTTTTTATAATGTCATCAATGATTTTTCTTGGTGGTTTTTTGGAATATAGCTTAAATAAGGTAAAAGAGAAGGTTGACGTAAACGTTTATTTTTTGATATCTGCTTCAGAGGAAGATATTTTTTCTGTGAGGAAGTCTCTAGAATCATTGCCGGAAGTTTCTTCTGTAGAATATATTTCAAGAGAGAAAGCTCTTTCTGATTTTAAAGAAAAACACAAAGATGATGAACTTACACTTCAAGCTATAGATGAACTAGGGGATAATCCACTTGGTGCCTCTTTAAATATAAAAGCAAAAGAGCCATCACAGTATGCTGGGATAGCTAAATTTTTAGATAACGATAGTAATCTTCTTTTAAAAGATGGTACAAAAATAATAGATAAAGTAAATTATTATCAGAATAAAATTATAATTGATCGTTTGTCTAGTATAATAAAGTCTGCGAATACTATAGGAATATGGTTAGCTTTGATATTTATTATAATTTCTATTCTAATAACATTTAATACAATTAAACTTGTTATTTTTATATCAAAAGAAGAGATTGCTGTTATGAGACTTGTCGGTGCTTCTAGTAAATATGTAAAAGGGCCTTTTGTTGTAAGTGGAATACTTTGTGGTTTAATATCTTCGTTTATAATTTTAATTATCAGTGCTATTTTTGCGTTTTTTGTTGGTAAGTATTATGGTTCATATTTTTCTGGTTTTGATTTATTTGATTATTTTATAATCAATTTTTTAAAGATAGTTGCAGTCATCATTGGTTCTGGTGTTGTTTTTGGATCACTCGCTAGTTATATGGCTGTTCATAAATATTTAAAGGATTAATTATTTCAAGGAACAAAAAACTTACTCTTAAGAGTAAGTTTTTTGTTCCTTGAAATAAAGCTATTTTTCTAGTATTATCATTTTGTATTACTATTGCGGGATCGTCTAATGGTAGGACCTTACCCTCTGGAGGTAGGTATCTTGGTTCGAATCCAAGTCCCGCAGCCAGGAGTCTCAGCGACGACGCTGGGGGAAGCAAGCGAGTAGACTTGCGTTAGGGACGGAAAACCTTGAGTATATTTATGAAGATGTAATTATCTGAAGAAATACGAAAGGTGTACAGCTCTTGTAAGGATAGAGAAATGTACTTATGATTCTTGTTCCCCAGCAAACATGTGCATGGTCTGAGCACTCTGAGTTATGTTGAAATTATTATAAAAACTAAAAAGAATTTTGGCTGACAAAATTTCTTCACTATTTCTCTATTTTTCTGACCTAATTTTTTGACTACATTTTCATTTCCTAAAAATACAGAAAAACCCCCGAATCTTGACAAAGATTCGGGGGTAACTTCTTTATAAAAATACAATCGGGCGATATCCAGATTGACTACTGGCACTTACAGCCCAACGGTTATCAAAAGGTGCAACCATGAGTGTCGAACGAAGTTTACTAGGGTTTAACATCTTTAATAACCAACTTGTATCAATATAAAGTTTCTCGTTGTATTTACGGAAAACACTGTAATTAGGAGGAGTAGACATCAACACGCCTTCTTTTGTCCAAGGACGATCGTGAGAGATCTCGTATAGAATTAGGGCAGGTTGACTATCATCTTCCTGACTACGTGCAAACCGTACAAATGACAACCAATGAATCCATTCACCGATTTTTTCTCCATTTGCAAGGACAAAACCGATAGGAATCGAATATGGTTGTAATGACGAGAGATAAAATGCTCGAGAAGGACCTCCTGGTTTACCATAATGAAGAAATTTCTCAATCTGTTTTTCATTCATAAAACCACTATCAACAAAATTTTCACGATAACCAATCTTCCCGGTATCACCAAGGAAAGTCACAAACTTTCTTTTGTCCTTCATTCTTCCGTCAATGCCAGGAAAATGAAGTGGCTCACCATTTGTAAGTATATAGTTTAGATCGATACCTCCCATTCTTTCTTCTGGTAGTTTAAGAATTTTGATTCCAGCTGCACAAGAAATTACCAATTCTTGGGTAATATAATTAACAATCACCGAAAAAATTGGAAGTCCTCGTCTCACACAGCTGATTGCAGATGTTGCACCAGTAATTGAAGCTGGCCCGCTATATCCGTTTTCCCACTTAGTGACAGTTTCCGGATCAATAAGAATATCACCAATTCTCCTTTCTCCAGAAAACCCTCTGAGAAAAGCTTTTAGTTGATTTGAACGGTCTGTAGGATCACTGATAAAAACAGTTCTGAAAGTTTGAGGATCGCTTGGGCGAAAATTATCGCTTAGTTTTTCAACAGCCTTAGAACCAATTTCCTCTGTAATAACAACAGCCCCGTTATCATATCTGTTCAATTCTGAACAAATAGTTATCTCGGGTCCAGCATCCATACCTAAAGTATCACTTTTTCCATAAGCAGAAATTGGTCGAAGAGCATCTTCAACTAATGAATGTTTAAAGTCGTAATATGCCTTTAAAATGGCTCTGATAGCCGCATTTAAGTGTGATACTTCAACTCCTTGCATAAACACCTCATCTTTCTTTTTTTGATGTTAAAGAACACATCTTTTGGTTTAACAGTCTATAGTAGACTTTATAATATTAAATATATATTGTCAATTTATGCACTGGCTTAGTATACAGTTGACACTAGATTGATATTTGAAAATGACAAATGACTTGAAAAAAGATAATATGAATGTTTGGCTAGATGATATCAAAAGTAATCATCTAAATAACATAAAAAACACTGCCGAGAAAGAATTGAACCCTAAAATGTATAAACTATCTGGTAAATGGGGTTAAATGGGTAAATGGGGTCAGGAGCCATTTATTATGATATACTCTAGTTATGCCAAGAAATAATAGGGTAGATATTGAAGGAGAAATATATCATGTTATTAATCGCTCAAACGCAAGAATGCAGATTTTTAATACAGATGAAGATTATGAACTATTTGAGGCTGTTTTGAAAGAAGTAAAAGATAGGACAAATATGAAGATATATTCTTATTGTATAATGCCAAATCACTGGCATTTTATTGTGTCACCTAAAAATGATGGTGATTTATCAAAGTTCATGGCTTGGCTTACTATGACTCATACTCAAAGATGGCATGCAATGCACAAGAGTATTGGAACAGGACATTTGTATCAAGGCAGATATAAATCTTTTTTAGTTCAAAGTAATGAATATTTTAATCAAGTTTGTAGATATGTAGAAAGAAATCCTGTAAGAGCAAAATTAATAAAAAAAGCAGAAGATTGGAAATGGGGAAGTCTTTGGAAAAGAGAAAAAGGAAATATAGAACAACAAAAACTTTTAAATATTTGGCCGGTGGATATACCAAAAAATTATTTAGATTGGGTGAATGAAAGTGAACCTATAGAAATATTAGAATCAGTTCGTGGTAGTGTAAATAAAGGAAAACCTTTTGGTAAAATGTCATGGACCAATAAAAAGATTGATGAATATAAACTAAAATCTACTATACATAATCCCGGAAGACCAAAGAATGGCTCCTGACCCTATTTCCTTTACATCGGTTACACGAACAATCTTAAAAAAAGATTAATGAATCATAATAATTCTAAAAGTGGTGCACACTATACAAAGATACGAAGACCGGTCTATTTGAAATATTATGAGAATTTTACCACATCAACAGAAGCAAAAAGACGGGAGTTTGAACTTAAAAAATATAGTAGAGAAGACAAGATAATTATTATTAAAAAAGTTAATCCAAAA
>JBAYAG010000022.1:0-8531 GCA_041669885.1 Minisyncoccota bacterium
AACCACAAGAGATGCAAAAGAAGCTGATATGGTCAAACTTGCGAAAAGGATGGATAAAATTTTGAGAAAATAATGAACATAAAAATTAAAAAACTTAATACAGAGGCAAAAATTCCTCATTATGCAAATCATGGGGACGCTGGTATGGATGTTTATGCTGTTTCAAAAGAAGAAAAAGCTAAATTTATTGAATACGGAACGGGCCTTGCGTTTGAATTACCAGAAGATCATATGATGTTAGTTTTTCCTAGAAGTAGTTTATCAAATAAAGATTTGATACTTACAAATCATGTGGGTATTTTAGATTCTGGATACAGGGGGGAATTAAAATTGAGATATCGAAAAATAGGTGATGATGTATATGAAGTAGGGGATAAAATTGGTCAAATAGTAGTTGTGCCTTTTCCTAAAATAAATTTTGAAGAAGTTGATGAGCTCTCTGATACTTTTAGGGGTGATGGTGGTTTTGGAAGCACAGGGAAATAAAATTTAATCTGGATTGCCACGAAAGAGTATTTTCTCGTTTCTCGCTGGGGCTAATTTTAACTAACTATTATTTCTAATTTTGGCTCGTATTTTTTGCAAAGTTCCGCAACTAATCTTCTATGACAAAAATCAGGACTATCTTCTTTACAGAGAAGTGTAGTGTTTTCTTTTAAGGCTTTTCGTGATATTTCTTTTATAATTTTAACAGATTCTTCATTATTCATTTCTTCAAGAAATCTTTTTTCGTATTCTTTCCAAGGTAGATTTCTTTTGTAGTAATCACCAAGTAGTTTGGCGGAAGGGGACAATAATATTTGATGTTCATTATATAAATTATCTTTTATTCTATCGTCTGTAGTTATACCATCATCTAAAGTATGTCTATTCATTATGGATATTCTATATCCATCATCTTTTTCTATTGGTGCAAAGATTGATTTAGTTTTTAGTGACATATATTTTCTCCATTATTTCTTTCCAAGAATAGTCTAGTAAGAATATTTTTCTGTTTTGTTTAACACATTCTAAACTATATTCTAGTGAATCTTCGATTAAGATATCTATGTCTAATAAATCGCATATTTCCTTTTTTGTTTTTGAATTACCATTTTTAGAGAAATGATTTGTAAAATATATATCAGAAAAAGTATCTGGAAAGTTATTTTGTATCCATGATTTTGTTTCTTCTATTACATCATTTTGTCTTGATGTTATTATGAAAAGTTTGTTATTTTCTTTTAGTTTCTTTACAGATTCTTGAGAATCTGTGACTGGTTTTATATTTTTAAAGAAATCTGTTTTATGAAATTTATAAACTTTTTCTATTGCTTCTTCTTTTGTTCCACCCCAGACATTCCAAAAGTTGTATGAGAAAAAATCTTCTAACTTAAAGTTTGTTTTGTACTCATTATTATGAAATTCAATAAGTGATTTCATAAACTGGCCTAATACTTCATCTATATCAATTGCAATTTTCATATTAAAATAAGTTTAGCAAAATAATAATTTTATGCTAGTCTGTGCCTATGGTAAATAAAATTCTGAAAAATAAAATTTCCAACTCAAAATCTAAATTTTATGATGTTGTAGTGATTGGTGGAGGACCTGCAGGGCTTATGTCTGCATGTATTGCATCTAGTAGCGGTGCAAAAGTTTTACTTTTGGAAAAAAATGAATCTTTAGGAAAGAAACTTCTCCTCACTGGTGGTGGCAGATGCAACCTCACAAATACTGAGCCAGACCATAGAAAATTTGTTTCAAAATTTGGAAAGAAAGGAAATATGCTTTTTACACCTTTTTCTATTTTTGGTGTGGATGACACTATAAGGTTTTTTGAAGAACTCGGTTTAAAAACTAAAGTAGAAGAAGGGTATCGTGTTTTTCCTGAATCAGATAATTCTATTGATGTACTTGAAACATTGGTTAGATGTGCGAGAAATAATGGTGTTGAATTTATGCTCGGCACAGGGGTTTCTCATATTAAAAATAACTCACCCCGAGGCCTTTCCTTAAAAATGAACGAAGTGACGGGAAAAGGAGAGATCTCGGGTCATGTCGAGTCTGTTATCTTGAATGACGGATCTGAAATAAAGGCAAAAAGTTTTATTCTTGCAACTGGAGGAAAGTCTCATCCAGAGACTGGTTCTACTGGCGATGGTTTGATATGGCTAAAAGAAATTGGTCATAATGTTATAGATTCAAACCCATCTCTTGTGCCTATTGCTATAAAAGAAGGTTGGATAAGTGAACTTTCTGGTATAACACTAGAAAATATAGGAATTTCTGTTTATCAGGGAGAAAATAAGATTATAAATAAAAAAGGTAGGATACTTTTTACCCATACAGGCCTTTCTGGTCCAATGATATTAAATATGAGTAAGGATATAGGGGAGTTGTTAGATTATTCTAGTCAAGGACAGTTCTTGACTAGTAGTGAAGTGAAAATTTGTATAGATTTCTTTCCAAAAGTTGGACTTGATATCATGCATAAAATGCTAATAGATATTTTTGAAAAAAATAAAAATAAAAAAATTAAAAATATTATTTTCCCAGAAGTACCGTCGCAGATCTTTTTGAAGATTTTAGATATTTTAGATGTAAATCCAGATTGGGATATTAATCAGATTAAAAGAGAAGAGAGGTTTGTTATTTTAGAGAAATTCAAAAAATTTGATCTTACAGTAAAGAGTCTTCTTGGGTATGATAAAGCTATTGTCTCAAGTGGTGGGATAGATTTGAACGAAGTAGATTTTAAAGAAATGAAGTCAAAACTTTTTAATAATTTATTTTTTGTTGGCGATATTCTAGATTTTGATAGGACTTCTGGTGGTTATTCACTTCAACTTTGTTGGACGACGGGGTATATAGCAGGGAGAAGCAGTATACAGTAATATAGTATTCAGTATTTATTATAATAAAATATCAATCAAATACTTGATTAATCAACATTATTTGGTAACCTATAAATAGAGGTTCAATTTTTTCAAGAAAGGAAAGTGTTCATGAGTGGAAAACCGGTTGATCTTGAGTGGTTGGATAGTTTTCCTAGTCCAATGTCTTACGAGGAGGCAATGACAATCATCTTAGGAAAGAAAAATGAGGTGTCAGAAAACGAAAAGTATTGGCGCATGCCAAGCCAACACGAGTTACAAGTTATTTTGCAAAACCACTTGCCTGGTTCTGGTTTAAGGCAAACCAGATACATGTGCCGGTCATCAAGGTTAGATGGCAGGATTACTGCTGTTTGTTCAGATGGCAAGGTGGTGCTGGTTGATCCAAAAACTCGTTTACACCTTTGTCTTGTGAGATAGCTGGTATCTTGTATGATGTTTATAAAAAGCGGTTTCCGTAAGGAAACCGCTTTTATTGTTTAATATGGTCTTTTTAATTGAGGTTCTATTTTGTAAATTTCTTCATCTATAACTCTTGTAAAACAATATCTTCCGGAGTCATGTTGCCAGTTTTCATTATCTAAGTAACCATTTTTAGCACTAGATTTGGTATTTGTGTCAGTTTTATTTTGTGTTCCAAAAGTAGCACAAAGTTCAAAACTATTTTTTGTTATTTTTTTATATTCATAACTTTGTTTTGTTTCTGGATCTACAGGGATAATATAGTTGCTGATGGGATCTTTCAAAACATCTAGATTTACTGGAATATCTCCTTTATTTTGCCACTCTGAATAAACTATTTGGTTTTGTATACTCATAAGGTCATTTATCCTTGTTCGGTCTAAATTTCTTGCTCTTTGAGTGCTAGGTAAACCTATAACTACTATTCCATAGATTATGCTTGCAACTATCACAATAGACACAATAATACCCGTAATCTTCATCTTATTATCATAATTAAAAGTTGTTCTTCTTAGGTCATAGAGTGATGATCTAAAAATTGTTATCGCAACAGCTAATACAAAAAATACTTTCAAGAAAAATCTAGCAGAAAGATCTTCTCCACCTAGAAATCTATAAATGAGGGTTGCGAGGTCTATCGCAATAGTGAGTCCAGCAATAAAGAGTGTAAGAAAAATCATCCATCTTCTGATCCACATATCTTTTTTTTCTGGATTTGTTTTTAAATCTTTATTTCCTAGCCACGTTAAATAAATAAAAGTTGGAAAGAATATTATAAGTGCGGAGAGACTACTTCTTATAGTATATTCTGAAATACCTAAATATTCTCCAGAGAGGGGAAAGACATTATTTATTATTTCAAATATTAATATAAGAAAACCTATCGCACTTACATAAAGTCCAATGATAACTCCTAAATAAAGGAAGAAATCTTTTGCTGTTGTTTTTATTTTATTTTCCATAAATAATTAATTATATTAATAACAATTTAATTATATAACAAATTAATATATTTATATATCTATAAAATTGTGTTAATATTTAAACACTCATGAACATTAGAGATATTTTAGAAAACTCAATAATGACAGCTCTCTTGGATCTGAAAATAGATTCATCAATTATCCCAAATATAAATTTAGAACATCCGGAAGATATTTCTAATGGTGATTATTCTGTGAATGTTGCGATGGTTTTATCAAAGAGGCTTGCTAGAAATCCCCGTGAGCTTGCCGAAAATATAATTACAGAAATAAACAAAAATCTTCCTAAAGAAATACAAAAAGTAGAAGTTGCTGGTCCTGGCTTTATTAATTTTTATCTTTCTAAGAAATTTTTTGAAAAAAAAGTAGAAGAAATAATTGTTGAAAAAGATAATTTTGGTAAAAATAATAAACTAAATAGTCAGAAGACAATAATAGAATATACAGATCCAAACCCTTTTAAAGAATTTCATATAGGACACCTTATGGCTAATGCGATAGGGGAATCTATTTCAAGAATTGTTGAGTCAAATGGAGCTGATGTTATTCGTGCATGCTACCAAGGTGATGTTGGACTTCACGTTGCCAAAACTATTTGGGGTGTGAAAAAGATGATAGAAGAAAATCCTAAAATTAAAAAAGGATTTTTGGGTAATATTTTTGGCTTAGGGAAAGATGATACTTTGTGGGGTAAGGCTTATGCATATGGTGCTGAAAACTATGAAGGGAATGAAATTGCTAAAAAAGAAATAGTTGAAATAAATAAGAAAGTTTATGAAAAGAATGATTCAGAAGTAAATAATATATATAAAATAGGTAGAAAAATTTCTTTAGATAAATTTGAGAAAATATATAAAATTCTTGGTACGAAATTTAATGAGTATTTTTTTGAAAGCCAGACTACAGATTTTGGCAGAAAAATTGTAGAAGAAAATTTGAAAAAAGGTATTTTTGAAAAGAGTGAAGGGGCTGTGATTTTCCGCGGAGAGAATTATGGTTTGCATACTCGTGTTTTTATAAATAGTGAGGGGATAACTACATATGAAGCAAAAGATCTTGGACTAGCAAAAATAAAATATGATAGGTGTCCATATGAAAAGTCTATTATTGTTACAGCAAATGAACAGAGTGATTATTTCAAGGTTTTGTTAAAGGCCCTTGAGCTTATATACTCAGACCTAGCTAAGAAAACTATTCATGTCTCTCATGGTATGCTCAGACTTCCTTCTGGGAAGATGTCTTCACGAACTGGTAAGGTTATTACTGGAGAATTTCTACTTGGAGAAATTAAAAAACTTGTTTTAGAAAAAGTTAAGGATAGGGAGATGACAGAAGAAGAAAAAAATAAAGTGGCAGATCAGGTTTCTGTCGGTGCTTTGAAATATTCAATTTTGAAACAAACGACTGGTAAAGATATAATATTTGATTTTGATAAATCACTTTCTTTTGAAGGTGACTCCGGCCCATATTTACAGTATTCTTATGCGAGAGCAAAATCTATATTGAAAAAAGCCGAAGTTGAAGATATAAAACCAAGTTTTGAAAATAATTCTGAAATAAATGAACTTGAAAAGATTCTTTATAGATTTTCTGAGGTTGTTGAAAGAGCCGGAGATGAATATTCTCCACATTATATTGCCTCATATCTTATAGAGCTTTCGTCTACTTTTAATAGTTTTTACGCAAAAGGGAAGATAGTTGATAAAGAAAGTGCTGATTCACCTTATAAAGTAGCTCTAACAGAAAGTTTTTCTATTATTCTCAAAAACGGCCTTAATTTACTTGGTATTTTTGCACCAGAGAAAATGTAGTTGACAAAAGACTACAATATGGTATACTTGAATATAGGGAGAAGGTAGGTACCCTTCTCAATCGTTTTAACTACTCAGTTTGGGAGTTATTTTTATGAATATGAAGCGTCGCGAGAAATGGTCTTGCGGTCGGAAGAACCGTAAGTATCGTGGGGAAAACCGTCGTCATCTGAATAACCGCGTTAAGGCGAGTAAGGAAAATCGCTTCTCTTATCACAAGAACATGAGCAAATCGACTCGGAATCTGATTTGGCACAATGAAGTTCGTGGTGCCATCGAAGAGTTCGAGGCCGAGCGCATGGAGGCTGAACTCGAACTCATGGGTTGGTTCTTCTATGAGGATGAGGGAGATGTTCCTGTCGTTGAGATGACTCGGTTCGAAGCGCTTTGCGCTGTTGATCCCGAGTATGCCATGAAGGTGAAGGATAAGACCTTCGCGAAAGCATGCGATTCCGGGGCTGTGAATGTTGATCGGTGGGGTAATCCTCACTGTAATCTTCTTCCGAGTTCGGTTTGCCGGAAGCGTCACAAAGATCGTGTTCGTCGGCGTGAGGAGGCCTTGAAGCAGATTGCTTCGTAGGCGATCGTCTCTGACGATTCTTCAAAAGCGTTACCTTCGGGTGACGCTTTTTATTTTTGTTTAAAGAGCGGGGAAAAATTTGAGGCTTCAAATTTTTCCCCGCTCTTTTTCCTTGATTTTTTAATTTTTATAATGGCGAATATATTTTTTTCTTGATATTAAATATATAAAAATAGTATAATCACACAGGACAAAAACGAAAGCTCAAAAATGGAAGAAATTCCATTTGAACAATGGAGGTGATAGGAGGAATGATTGGCTAAATTGATTCAGGAGTTTTTGATGTTCTTTTTGATAACACCTATAGTATTTTTTGGTTTTCATTCCTTAGCGTCTGAACAGTCCAAAAGTAACGAGACAGTACTGTCCCAAGAAAAAACAAACGGCTTTATAAAGGTCGTTTCTTTCGTTCCTGGAACAAACAGTACTGGTGTAAAGGTGTTTCTAGTCACTATCAATTACTCAACAAATTGGCAGAGGTCTGCAGTTTATCCAAAAGTCTGCACGAATCTGGTTTCTGGTGTTTGGAAGACAGCTACAAGTACGGAGGTGAGACTAAAGTCAACTCATATTACACAGGGCGGATTGAGATCCGTCACTTATTCTTGTTTGCCTGATTCAAACGAGAAATTTTTTAGTTTTGTTCTTTTTAACCTTGAGAGTGATTGAGAGGTGGTAGATTCTGACGTTTTTCAAAAGAAAGGCGCGCGGAATCTAAAATAATTATTCACTTTATACTTTTGTATAATTTATTTTTTATGAAAAAATTTTTTTTATTTTTAATTTTATTTTTACCTGTAGTTTCTTTTGCTGAAATTTATTGTGCACCATCAGAGAGTACTGTATTTGTTGGAGAAAATGTCGAATGGAGTATTTTAGGAATAGGGGATGAAATACCGTATTTTATTTCTTGGTCATCTGATGGTATAGCAAATATACCCGAAGATTCTTTTATATATATAGATAAATATGAAATAGTTGGTGAGAAAAGAGCCAGAGTTCTTTTTGGTCTTGAGGGGGTTGAACCTACTTATGATATTGTTTGTAATCCAGTAATTATCTTGGAAGAAATCATTACGAGTACTACAACTACAAATACTGCTTCTACAACAAATTCTAAAAGAAGACATTCTAATGTTTACTATAACCAAATAAATAATATTGAGAATATAATTTTAGCCACTTCAACTATTTCCGAAAATATAAAAATTCTAGAAGAAAAAGATTTCATAAAAGAAGATAATAAGAAAGTTTTTAATAATAACCTATGGATCGGTTTAGAAAATTCAGAAGTGGGAGATTTACAAAGGAAGTTGTTCGAACTTGGATTTTTTAATGAAGAAATTACAAATTTTTTCGGTCCTATTACAGAAAAGGCAGTTATTGATTTTCAAAAATATTTAAAAATAGAGCCTGTCTCTGGTTTTGTAGGGCCGATAACAAGAGGTGTTTTGAACAGTTTGTAGCTATTGACTTTTTGCTTTTTTACTTTACTCTAAAGTTAGGTTTCTGTTCTGGAAAGGAAAATAAAGATGAAAGAAAAAAAGACAGATAAACCACGTGATGAGCCGTTTTGGGTTCCGTGGAAGTTGTCTTTCTAAGGCATTACTCGTTTTGCCTACAAAGATGATAGGGTTCTGTGTTGGATTTTTTGAACTTCTTTTCCAACAACACAAAATCTTTTCTCATAATGAGTAAAGACAGGGGAGCTTATGAGCAACCCTGTTTTTTTTGTTGCAAGGGCGAAGCTTGCTTCGCCCTTTTTTATTATAAAAAAGTAAAAAAGCCCTTATCTTGACTATATGAAATTAAACACAGG
>JBAYAG010000023.1:0-8014 GCA_041669885.1 Minisyncoccota bacterium
AAAAACTTTGAAATAAATAATATTCTTGATAAAGGTATTATGGAAGATAATGCTGGTTATGTACTTTATTATATTATCAAAGAACTTTATAAAGCCATGTCAGATGAAATAGATAGTATTAAGGACAGCCTTAAATTTATAGAAAATAAAATATTTAAGGGTGAAGAAAAAGAAATGGTTACTGAAATATCTAAAACAAATCATAAATTAATAAATATTAACAGTACAACACTTTCACATAAAGAAATATTTGAATCATTGGAAAAGTCAGGAGAAAGGCTTTTTGGTGCTAATTTTTCAGAAAACTTTTCAAAAATATTAAATGAATATTATAGAATAGAAAGTAGTTTGAAGAGCGATATAGAATTATTAAGTGGTATTAGGGGTACAAATGACTCTCTTCTTTCATCAAAACAAAATGGAACAATGAAAATCCTCACGATTATTACTTTCCTTGCCTTACCTTTTTCTGTAATAACTGGTTTTTTTCAAATGAATACAAGAAATACTCCACTTATCGGGTCTAGTTATGATTGGCAGATAGTTGTTTTTACGGAGATAATTGTGGTTATGCTTCTTTTCTTTTTGGTTAAGTTTAAGAAGTGGATGTAAAGTCCGTTCAAACATTAAATTTTGAGACCCTCATAATTTTCTGCTGAAAATTTGCGAGAAGACCACAGGCCGTTGCCTTCCGTAGCTCTCAAAATTTAATATTTTCTCTCATGGTTGGCAGAATTGTAAAAAGAGGTTATCATCTTAAATAATATATAGTTAAATAATTTTTTATTATTTTAAAAACAAAAAATATATGATATTAGATTTTTTATTTAAAAAACAAAATACAATACCCCTTTATCTTTATAATACCCTTACAAGAAATAAAGATATTTTTAAACCGATAAAGGATGGTAAGGTTGGATTATATACTTGTGGACCTACAGTCTATGGTTTTCCACATCTTGGTAATATGCGCACTTATATTTTTGAGGATCTTCTCAAAAGAGTTTTACTATATAATGGTTATGATGTTAAACATGTTATGAATATCACCGATGTCGGGCATTTAACTGGTGATCGTGATATGGGTGATGATAAAATTGAAAAAGAATCTAAAAAAGAAGGAAAAACCGCCTGGGAAATAGTAGATTTTTATACTAAAGCTTTTAAAGAAGATTTAAATTATTTAAATATAATTTATCCAAATATTTTTTGTAAAGCTACAGATAATATAAAAGAGCAGATTAAAATGATTGAGGTGCTTGAAAAAAAAGGTTTTACTTACAAGACCAGCGATGGAATATACTTCGATACATCAAAAGTTTCTGATTATAATAAACTTTCACATCAGAATCTTGAAGATTTGAAAGAAGGTGCGAGGATTGAAGCTAATCCAGAAAAGAAAAACCCAACAGATTTTGCTCTTTGGAAATTTTCACCAAAAGATACAGTAAGACAAATGGAATGGCCAAGTCCATGGGGAGTAGGTTTTCCAGGATGGCACATAGAATGTTCAGCTATGAGTGTAAAATATTTGGGTGAACAATTTGATATTCATTGTGGGGCTGTAGATGCTATCAATATTCATCATACTAATGAGATAGCTCAAACAGAATCTGTTACTGGTAAAAAGCCGTGGGTAAATTTTTGGATGCATGGTGCTTTTCTAAACATGTCTGGTGATAGAAAAATGTCTAAAAGTTCTGGTGATTTTGTAACCGTGACAACAGAATTTATAAACAAAAATATTAATCCCCTCGTCTACCGTTTCTCTACTCTAGCTGTGCATTATCGAAAGCCAATGGAATGGTCTCTTGATATTGCTATCTCTGCTCAGAATGGTTATCAAAATCTTCTTAATAAAATTCATAATTTGGGAGAAAAAATTGGGGTGGTAAATTTGGAATATAAAAATAAATTTATTATCGATATTAATGATGATCTTAATATGACAAAAGCATTGGCTACTACTCAAGAGCTATTAAAATCAGATATTTCAAATGAAGATAAGCTCGCTACAGTGTTAGATTTTGATAAAGTTCTTGGATTAGGATTTGATTCAATTTTAAAGGAGACAAAAATAGAGATACCTGAGGAAGTTAAAAATCTTGTAGCAGAAAGAGAAGAGTCAAGAAAAAATAAAGACTGGATTAAATCTGACGAAATTAGAGCTAAAATAGCGACTTTTGGGTATGAGGTGAAGGATATGAAAGAGGGACCAGAGATAATCAGAATATAGTATTTGTTATACAGTATATAATATAATGGAAAAAAATTGACATCTAATTTATTTAGGTGTATAATTAGATATAGAAAGTTAGTTACCCCAGTAAGGTAACTTTTGATTTGAAAGGAGAATAAGATGTTCAACTGATACTTGACGACAGTTTGTCTCCCGCAAGCTTGGCAGTTTGTCATGCTTATCCCGCTTGTTTCGTGTCTATTACTCCTCATGGCTGGATTGGTCATGTCGATTATGAACAGAAAAATCATCTACAAAACACCTCCTTGGCTCATGATATTAGCCGGCTTGGGTTTGTTGATGTTTATCAGCTTACCGTGGAGCATAATGATTCAGTTCTGGTCGTTAATGTTCATGAGTGCTTTTGGTGCTCCAACAAGTTCACTTGTTGCAATGAGTATCTTGATCATTGGCTCATGGGTCCTTTTCTTTAGATCAATGTTTGGCCAAATGTTCAAAAGAGCAAGATAAACACTTACTACCCAAAGGAGAAGATCTTATGTATTCAAACCTTCATGGAGTGCCTTATTGTGTTTCAAGCCATCGCACCAAGACAACTACGGAGAGTTCAGAAGATTCCGATAAGGGTCATCCAGTTGTTCTTATTGTTGTGTTTACTCTTCTGATACTTGCTTCTGTTTCGGGGATGTGTCTTTCGTTCGCACACTGAACCCCACAAGAAAACCTTTACAGGTCCACTTGTGGGGTTTTTTTATTCACGTTTTTGAACATTTTCAACATATATAACATTTATAACAACTATAATTTTTTTAGGTTTATTCTCCACAACTAAAACACAGTTTGTGAATACTTTCATCATTGCGGTTTATTTGGACAGCATGATAAAATAGGTTAATGGTAACAGAAATGAGAAAAATAAATGTTCGTATTCCACCTCAAAATGTTGAGTCGGAGAGAGCATTACTTGGTTCTATAATGCTTCGCCCTGAAGCTCTTGTAGAAATAATGGACATACTTCGTCCTGAAGCTTTTTATTCTGAAAAACACAAAACTATTTTTATAGGAATGACAGACCTTTACGAAAGAAGAGAACCTATAGACTTTCTTACCCTTTCTACTAAACTAAAAGAAAAAGGTGAACTTGAGCGTATTGGTGGTATGAGCTATCTTACAGAAGTTGTAAATACAGTTCCCTCTTCTTCAAATGCTGAACACTATGCTGGTATAGTTCAAAAGAAATATACAATGCGTAGACTTATTGAAGCTGCCGAACATATTGCTTCACTTGGATATGATGAAGAGAATGAAATTGAAGAAGTTTTAGATAAAGCTGAAAAAAGAATATATGATGTCACTAGTAAAAATCTTTCTGGAAAATATGTAGAGATGAAAGATGTTTTGGGTGAAGCGATGGATAGACTTGATAGACTTCATAAAACTCAAGGTGAACTTCGTGGAGTTCCTAGTGGTTTCAAAGACCTTGATGCTAAACTTTCTGGTTTTCAAAATTCCGACCTTATTATTCTCGCAGCTCGACCTTCCATGGGTAAAACTTCTTTTGCGCTAGATATCGCAAGAAATGCAGCAATAAGACACAGTATTCCTACCGCTATCTTTTCTCTTGAAATGAGCACACAACAGCTTGTAGATAGAATGCTCTCTGCAGAGTCTCGTGTTGATGCTTGGAAGCTTCGTACAGGTAAGCTTACTCTTGATACAGAGTTTGAACAGATTCGTGCTTCACTTGATCCTCTTTCAAAGGCTCCTCTTTATATTGACGATCAGGCTGCAAATAATATTTTGAAAATTCGTTCTATTGTCCGAAGACTTAAACATGAAAAGAAGCTTGGTCTTGTGATTATAGATTACTTACAGCTTATGACACCTGTGCAGAGTAAGGGTAATGATAATGTTGTCCAACAAATAACAGAGATTTCCCACTCCCTCAAACAGCTTGCCAAAGAGTTTGATGTGCCTGTAATCGCCCTTTCACAGCTTTCTAGAGCTGTTGAACAAAGAGGAGGAAGACCTAGACTTTCAGACTTGAGAGATTCTGGTTCTATTGAGCAGGATGCTGACGTTGTTATATTTATTCATAGAGAACTAAATGATGAAGGAGGTGGAAGAAAACAGACAGCTGAAATACTTATTGAAAAGCACAGAAACGGTCCTACAGGTAAAGTTGAATTATTCTTTGATCAAGATAAATCTTCTTTCCTTTCGATAGATAAGGCGGATTTTGGAGACTTCTGATCTTGCAAGATCACGTCACCCAACTGTCCTTTTAGGGGGACGTAAATAAAATAGACAATTTCCTTTAATGCATTAGTATTAAATTCAACCTGGATTCCCGCCTGCGCGGGAATGACAATACAAAATATGAATTCCATAGACAAACTTATAAGAATATTTTCAGAATTTCCTGGAATAGGGCCAAAGCAAGCAAGAAGGTTTGTTTACTTTCTTATTACTAGGCACGAAAGTTATATTGAAGAATTTAAAAGAGAAATAACAGAACTTAGAAATGAAATAGAAACTTGTGTAGATTGTAAAAGATATTTTTCTAAAGGCACAAATAATAAAAATATTTGTAATATTTGTGGTGACTCTACCCGTGATAACAGCCAGCTTATGATAGTAAGTAGAGATATAGATTTTGAAAATATTGAAAAAAGTCATTTCTTCAATGGTAAATATTTTATTCTTGGAGGTGTTGTCCCAATACTTGATAAGAACCCAGAACAAAGAGTTCGTTTAAAGGAACTTTTAAATCTTGTAAATAGAATGGCAGAAAATGGATTAAGAGAGATAATAATGGGTCTCGATGCAAATTCTGAGGGTGAATATACTACTGAGATTGTTAAAAATAATCTATCCTCTATTGTCACAAAATATAATATAAAAATATCAGAGTTTGGTCGTGGACTTTCTACAGGTACCGAGCTTGAATATTCTGATTCAGAGACTATTAAAAATGCATTGAAGAATAGGTCTTAGTGCATATATTGACTTTCTGTAAATAATCAGAAAGGAACTATCGAGATGAAAGGTAATTATTGGCCAATGATTTTTGCACTTGGCATGATTCTCGTCAATGGTTTACCCAAATGTGATATCGACATTGTACTAACCGTTCTTCCTTGGTGAAAAGGTATCATATGTGGTAAATCATTTTTGATCCCAGTGTCTGGCTTTTGCTGACACTGGGTTTTTAAATTTTTATTATATTCAATATCTATTATTTTATTTTTTTCTTTTAATTGTCTCCTTTATAAACTCTGTAAAAAGTGGATGAGGTGCTAGTGGTCTTGCGAGAAACTCTGGGTGGAATTGTGTACCCAAAAAGAATGGATGAACTTTTTTAGGAAGCTCGACTATTTCCATAAGTATTCCATTTGGTGATTTACCAGAAAAAACTAAACCAGCATCTGTAATTTTCTTAATAAACTCTGGATTAACCTCATATCGATGTCTGTGTCTTTCTTGTATGATTTCTTTACTATACGCTTTATAAGCCAAGGTCCCTTTTTCTATATGTGCATTATAGGAGCCAAGTCTCATACTTCCACCATAGTTACATTCTTCAAGCTTTCTCTTTTGATCTGGCATTATATCTATTACAAGAGAACTTGAATTTTTATCTATTTCTGCAGTGTTTGCATCTTTAAGTTTTAATACATTTCTTGCGTATTCTATAACCATAAGTTGCATACCATAACAAAGTCCAAAGTATGGTATTTTGTGTTCTCTCGCATATTTAATTACTGATAACTTCCCTTCTATACCAGATTCTCCAAAACCTCCAGGAACTATTATTCCTCCAAATTTGTCTAATTCTTTGAACTTCTTTACTAAGGCCTCCCCTTGGCAAATTTCAAAATCACGTGAATTTATAGTATGAATTTTTGCTTTTACACCAAGCTTATAAGCTGAATATTTAATAGCTTCAAGAACTGAAACATAAGCATCTGTAAGGACAAAATCTCCTGTATTAAAATATTTTCCAACTATAGCAATATCTACAGTATCTTTTGTATTTTTTACACTTTTTGCAAACTTGATCCACTCACCTATTCCAGGACTATTTTTCTTTTCTTTTAAATGTAATATTTTTAGAACTATTTTGCTTATATTATCTTTTTCAAAATTTATTGGAACATCAAAAACACTTTCTATATCTGGTGCAGAGATTATATGTTCAACTGGTAAGCTACAAGAAATGGCGATTTTCTCTTTTCTTCTTTGGTCCATAGGTACTTCGCTTCGAGCTATAATAATATCAGCATTTACTCCATAAGAGTTTAATTGACGGAGGGCATTTTGAGTTGGTTTTGATTTCATTTCTCCTAGTGCATGCGGTACTGGCATATAACTTACCATCACAAAAGCAATGTCATCTGGATACTTTACTTTCATTACACGAGCTGCTTCTATAAACATTATATTTTGATAGTCGCCTATTGTGCCACCTATTTCAACCACTGTTATATCTGATTTGTTTACTTTAGCTGATTTTTCAAAACGGTTGATTATTTCATCTCGAATATGAGGAATTGCCTCTACACATTTTCCACAGTATTTAAGGGCTCTCTCTGCCTCTATAACGTGTTTATAGACCATACCTGATGTTATATAGTCATCACCAGTTAAGTCTCTATTTAGGAACCTTTCGTAGTTTCCCATGTCCTGATCTGTTTCTAATCCAGAGTTAAGAACAAACACCTCGCCGTGCTCTATGGGGTTCATTGTTCCTGCATCTACATTTAGATAGGGGTCAACTTTTAGAAGGTTCACATTAAAACCTTTTGCTTGTAGTAAGGCTCCTATAGATGATGTTGTAATACCTTTACCAACACCAGACATAACACCACCAACAACGAAAATATATTTATGATTAATCATAATTATTAATAATTAGCAAACCTAATAAAAGAACCCTTTTTCTTATTTTACTAAAGACTGATATCTAAAATTAATTTTATACAACCCGGATTGCTTCATTCCTCGCAAAGACATACAATTCTGATTTTTAAATTAAAAAACGCACCTTCGGGGTGCGTCTTTTACATTTATTTGATTGCGTCTATCTTTACTTTAAAGTATGGTTGTCTGTGTCCATTTTTCTTGAAGTATCTGCTTTTCTGTTTGTAGTGGATGACTGTAACTGTTGGTAGCTTACCTATTTCTTCAACTGTACCTTCTACTTTTGCTCCTTCTATGAAAGGGGTGCCAATAGTTGTGTCTTTACCATTGTCTACTAGTAAAACTTCTTTGAAGACAATTGCATCGCCTTCTTTATAGTCACCTAAAAGCTTTTCTATTTTTATAGAATCACCTTTAGAAACCTTATATTGTTTACCTCCTGTTTTTATTACTGCAAATTCCATAGTTCAATATACTACACGAAAATAAGAATTTTCGCAAGTCTTTTATAAGATTAATATTATGATCAATATTGCTAGAACTATTCTATAATAAATAAAGGTTTTTAATGAGTATTTCTTAAGGAAATTTATTAGGAATTTTATTGCAAACAAACCTACTACAAAAGCTGTTATTGCTCCTATCGATAAAGTAATACCATCGCTATTTAATTGATCAGATAACCATAATTCGAAGATTTTTTTTAAACCAGAGCCAAGTATTATTGGTATTGATAATAAAAAACTGAATCTAGCGGACTCTTCCCTATTTAAACCTAAAAATAGACCTCCAGAAATTGTTGCTCCTGATCTAGAGAAACCAGGTATTAAAGCGAGACATTGAAAAATTCCAATATAAAAACCTTTTTTAATAGTTAATTCTTTATCTTTA